>CAZFVT010000314.1:0-4639 GCA_964522355.1 uncultured Woeseiaceae bacterium
ATTGCTGCCGCCGACCAGGATCAGCCCCTCGCCATAGGCTTCCACCAGCCCGCCGTCCATCGCCATCGACCAGCTTCCGGTCGCCGCGGAGTAAAACGCGTAGCGCAGGAGCACCTCGGTTTCGGTGGATTCAAGCCAGACGGCGAGCCCGTCGCCACTGGCGTTGAACGCCACCCGGACCGCGCCTTCGTCGCCGCCACCCTCGATGTTGGCGGCACCCAGCTCGTCGCTGATCAACTCAAAAGGCAGCGCAGGCGGTGGTGGGGGCGGCGGTGTGCCTCCGCCGCCTCCTGCGCCACCCCCGCCAGCGCCGCCGCCGGCACCACCGCCGTTGTTGCCACCGCCATTGCCGCCTCCACCACCACAGGCGACGACGATGAGGCAGGTGAGAATGCTGAGGGCGAACTTGCGGGGGAAAATCATGCTGCGCTCCTTGTTGTTATGGCCGAGGTGGCCTATGGCCGGGCTTCTGGAGCCGGCGCGGATTGGTCGGCTTATCTGTGACAGCGACGAATTAGTGGGATCTGTAAAGCGAAAACTAGGAGCAGTCGGCCTACATTTTTTCGCAAGTCTTAATGCGAGAATACCGTCCGGTTGCACCCGTGCCTGGGCCGCGTTGATTGACCCCTTGTTGTTCTTGTTCGATGGAGTGTGACTCAATCACACAGTAGCACGGCCGCTGTATACGGTGACTGTTGATTTGTAACGGAACCTTTTGTGGCGGGCATGGCGGCGAAGAGCGGGAAGACAGTGACGTTATGGCAAGCAACTGGCGATTCGCGCCGTGCCAACGAGCATGGCGACGGCTTCTGATTTCCACCTTCCACGGCTACACTGGCCAGACAACAAAGCGTTGTCCTGCGGGGGGTTATTGTGTGCGCATCGATTGAACGCGTTCGACGGTCGGTCTTTCGGCTGGCCCTGGTCAGCCTGCTGGGGCTGGTATGTCAGCCAACACTGGCCGCCGACGCTCCCAACATCATCGTCATCCTCGTGGACGACCTGCGCTGGGACGAGATCGGCGTTGCCGGTCACCCTTACGTTGAAACACCGAACATCGATCGCCTCGCGGCCGACGGCGCGTACTTCAGGAACGCCTTCACCGTCGCCCCGCTTTGTTCACCGAGTCGTGCCTCGTTTCTCACAGGGCAGTACATCCATACCCACGGCATCTACGACAACCTGAACCGCAGCATCCAGAGCCACCGCCTCGAGACCTTCCCGAATGCGCTGACCGATCGCTACCACACCGCGTTCATCGGCAAGTGGCACATGGGCAATGACGCAACGGCACGGCCGGGCTTTGATTACTGGGCAGGCATGCCCGGACAGGGCGCGGCTATTGATCCCGAGTTCGATATCAACGGCGAACGGCAGGTTGTTGAGGGTTACGTCACCGACATCCTCACGGATATGTCGACGGCATTCATCGAACAGGAGCGTGAAGAACCGTTCCTGCTGTATCTCTCGCACAAGGCGTTGCATCCCAACGTCACGCAGCGCGATGACGGCAGCTCGACGGCACCGCCCAGCGGCCCGCCGGGATTCGTAGCCGCCGACCGGCACAAGGGCCGTTATGCCGACAGGCAGCCACCCCGCCGCAAGAGTTATGGCTTCGTGCCGAGCGACAAGCTCGCCCTGATGCGCGAGTTCGTGGGTGTGACGCCGCTCGGCCCGGACAGCATGACCACCGACAAGACCATCATCGAGCGCCAGGAGATGCTGCTCGGCGTGGACGATGGCGTGGGCGCCATACTCGAATCGCTGGAAGCCATCGGTCAGCTCGACAACACGCTTATCGTCTTCGCCAGCGACCACGGCTTCTGGTACGGCGAGCATGCGCTCGGTTCAGAAAGGCGCATGGCCTACGAAGAGGGGATTCGCATTCCAATGATTCTCCATTACCCGGACAAAATCGAAGCCGGCTCGGTCCACGACGAAATGGTCGTCAGCCTGGACGTCGCACCCACGGTGCTGGAACTGGCGGGCGCGGAGGAGCACGGCCTCAACCTGCACGGCCAGTCCATGGTGCCGCTGCTCGACGGTAGCGATACGGACTGGCGTGACGCCTTCCTGATCGAGTACTACAGCGACACCGTCTTTGGCCGCATGCGCAGCATGGGTTACCAGGCGATTCGAACGGAGGAGCACAAATACATCCGCTACACCGGACAACAGGGCGTGGATGAGCTCTATGACCTGACCGAAGACCCGTTCGAGCTCAACAACCTCGCCCGCTATGACGAGCAGGCGCCCTTCGTCGACGAGATGCGCCAGGCGCTGGATCGACTGTTATACGAGAAGCGCTAGCTCTCTTTATTCCGCAGCCGGCTCTGCGCTCGGTTTCGTCAACACGGAACTGACCCCAATCCAGGCGCCTATGACACCAAGGATGAAAACGATGGCCTCGCCGCCGCGGGCGAGATCGTCTTCCGGGAACATCCGTCCCAGCCAGTTGACGCCGACGGAATACAGGAGCGCCATTACGACGCCCGAGATCGCGCCGACTACCAGCGCCCGGCCCCACTGGTGATTACCCCGACCTTTCAGAACGGCGGCGACCAAGCCACCCGCAATGGCGAGCGCGAGGTAGATCCAGGGTGACTCAAACCGGACGTCGATGGCCTCGCCGATCACGTTCACATCCGCGAGATCAATCGTTGCACCGGCATGACGGCTGGACCACAGCCAGACCTGCCCGACGCCCTGTGAATCGAGCTCAACGTCAACCTCGCCCAGGGTGCCGTGATCGCTGGTCAGCGCCAGCTTGTAACCGGCGGGATCCTGCGCGCCGAATACCTGCACACGAATGTTTGTCTTGCCGATGCCCCAGCCGGTGATCACGCTGGGTGTTGCCGTCAGCGTGGCGCGGGCGCGGTTTACCGGCAGCGAGATGCTGTCGCCATCGTCCTGCGGGTTAGCGCTGATGGAAACCACGTAGCTTTCCCGGTCGGTATTCGGCACGCCAATCTCGACGGTCTGCCAGTCGTTCAGCCGATCGATGGCGACCTCGTTCGGGACGATGCTCGATGCGCCGCTCGCCGTCACCGACACGGCAACCGGATTGTCGAGGGATGACCGGTCCTCCGGCGCCGCGATGTTGGACAACGCCACGTCGAACTCGCCGACGTAGCCACCTGCGGTGGAGCCGATAAAGTTCAGGCCGGTGCGGTCCCGGCCCCAGGCCTTGAAGTGGCCTTCCCGTGTGGTTAGCTCGAAACCCAGCGCGTAGGTGGTGGCCTCCGGATCATCGGTCATCAGCGGTTCGGGCGCCTTCTCTTCGTGGACTCCGCGTTCGGCCCGGGAGACAAGTACTGCGCCCTCATCGAGGAGCTTGGTGAAGTTGGAGAAGTCCACCGCTTTCGTGGTGTTCGACTGAACGGCCGTATAGCGACCGCTGTTGAGCGCAGTAGTATCGATCCCCAGCCTGACGGCAACGCTCGTGGGATCGGTAACGGACGTATCGGAAACACGCTCGGAGTCGCCCAGTTCGCGGACCAGCTGCGTGGTGTCCTGCAAGCTTCGCTCGATCAATCCCGGATTAACGCGCAGTTGATGCGTCGCTTCGTTTTGCTGTCCCTGGGAGACCGTCGGCAATGCAAAAAGAGCCGCAATCGCCAGGATCGCGGTTCGATGGAGAATTGGAAGATTGCCCGGATGATGAATCGTCATTGCGCGCCCTCGCCGGTGGGGCCTGCCTCTGCGAGGGAGGAGTCCCGGTGCGCCCTGAGCGATACCCCAGTCCAACCGCTGATGCCTGGGCAACGCTCAGGAGTGCTGGTAGATGTGATGCCAGTGTAACGAAAGAAGTAAGAATCGCCCAGATATGACCAGAATGACCGAATAAAGCGCAGGACCTGATGCCCGATGAGGCAGCGCGCCCAAGTGGCTTGGCTTGCCGGCCCAGCCACCCCGCCCGAGGCGAGTGTTTTAACCAGGTCCGCGTAACAAAAGGGCTCCACCACAGCTATCGATTCTGGACAGCCGGCTGGCGAGGGCGGTAGAAAGGTCGCCACGAGACCCCCACCGACCAGAGCCTCTCGCCCTAACCGCACCTCTATGATTACCATCCGCGACCTAAGCATGTCCTACACCAGCGACGCCGGCTCGCTCGACGTGCTGTCGGGCGTGGATATGCAGGTTGAAGACGGTGAGACCGTCGCCATCGTTGGCCCGTCCGGTTCCGGCAAGACCACCTTGCTGGTGCTGCTGGCCGGGCTGGAGGTGCCGGACTCCGGATCAATCCTGATCGACGGGCAGGACATCACGACCCTGGATGCGGACACGCTGGCCGATCTTCGCAGCGACAAGCTCGGCATCGTGTTTCAGAGCTTTCACCTGGTGCCCAGCCTGACGGCACTTGGCAACGCCTCGCTGCCGATTGAGATTGCCGGTGGCGAGAACGCCAGGGAGCGAGCCCAGGCCTTACTCGAGCGAGTGGGCCTTGCCGGGCGCGAGCATCACTATCCCTCGCAGCTCTCCGGCGGCGAACAGCAGCGAGTCGCCATTGCCCGGGCACTCGCCCATTCACCGCGGGTGCTGCTCGCCGATGAACCGACCGGCAACCTCGATGTGAATACCGGCGCCAAAATCATCGACATGCTCTTCGATCTGAACGCGGAAACCGGCTCAACCATGG
>CAZFVT010000315.1:0-1059 GCA_964522355.1 uncultured Woeseiaceae bacterium
ACGCAAGTAACGGTGCGCAATGAGCGCCGGAATGGCCACGGTGAGTCCGGCCGCGGTCGTGATAAGGGCCTCCGCGATGCCGCCTGCGAGCACGCTGGGATCACCAACTCCCTGGGTCGTTATCGCCGTGAACACCTTGACCATGCCGATGACGGTGCCCAGCAAGCCAAGTAGCGGCGAAATCGCGGCAACCGTTCCCAAGGTGTCCAGGTAACGCTCGAGCTCGTGCACGACGTGGCGGCCGGTGTCTTCGATGCTGTCGCGAATGACGACTCGTTCGTGGTTCCTGTTGAGCAATCCGGCGGCGAGAATCTGGCCAAGCGGCGAACCCTGATGCAGGGTCTGAATCTTCTTCTGATCAAGCGCGTTCTGCTCAACCCAACCCCATACCTTGCCGGTCAGGTCTTCCGGGATAACCCGCTTTTGCTGAAGGGTCCAGAAGCGCTCGAGAATGATGCCAAGCGCAATGATGGCGCAAAGAATGATGGGTGCCATCAGCAAGCCACCCGCTTTGACGATTTCGACCATGGTGTCGTCTCTGAGGGAAAGTCGAAATATACAGTCACGCGAGCAAAATTGCGCGGCCTCCGGGCAATGAACCCGAGCGCCCGGTGATCAGTAATTTTCGTGCCAGAGGCGCCGATCGTCCATACGCTGGCGGTAGCGGACCGTTACGCCGGTATCCGGACAGAGACGGGCTCCAATGGCTCCGGCCGACGAGGTCGAAAGAACCGTAGCGCCCGTCGCCGCCCAGCGTTGAATGACTTCTTCACTGGGCATTCCCCAGCGGTTCTGATGACCTGCCGACGCTATGGCAATGGCCGGCGACGTGCGCTCAACGAGGCCGACGTGTGACGACGTCTTGCTGCCGTGATGAGGGATGAGCAGAAGGTCAACCGGGCCGACCAGGCGTTCGCGGACGAGCTGCCGCTCAGTTGCCGCTTCGATGTCGCCGGTGAGCAGTAAGGCCCTGTCGGCCGCGTCGATCTGCAGGACGCAGGAGCGGTTGTTACCCGTCGCAGTCGAGTCTGCTCGCGGGCTAAGCACGCGAAAGCGCAG
>CAZFVT010000315.1:1069-4638 GCA_964522355.1 uncultured Woeseiaceae bacterium
CGAAACCAAAACTGCCCGGCCTCGCAGGGAATGCCGGGCGCAAGCGGATCGCCGAGCCGCGACGGCTCACCCCGCAGTACGGCACGCACCGGCGGCAGCGCATCCAGCGAACGCAGTCCACCGCTGTGGTCAAGATCGTCGTGACTGACGATCAGGAGATCGATCTGCCGGATGCCAAGATGGGCCAGGAACGGCGCGAGGACCAGTTGCCCGGTATCGCTGCCTGAGCGAAACGCCGGGCCCGTGTCGTAAACCATCGTCGCGCCCGCGGTACGCAGCACCACTGACAGACCCTGGCCGACATCGAGCACGTCCACGTCCATACAGCCGTGAGGGGGCGTATCGACAGGCCTGAACAAGAGTAGGCCGAGCGCAAGCCAGCGAATGTGGCGCAGCGGCCAGCCCGTCGGTAGCACGGTTGCCGCCAACGCCAGGCAGGCGGCGGCCATGCCATAGGCATCGAGCCCTGCAACCGGGTAGTCGAGCTGAGGCAGCGAGGCAAGACCGTTTAGGAACCAGAGCAAGACACCGATCGCATGCCAGGCAAACAACAGCAGGAAATCACCCGGCCCGTTAAACAACATCGCTCCAGCCAGGGCGGCGGGCAATACGAGGAAGCCAAACGCGGGGATCGCCAGCAGATTGGCGAGCGGTGCCGCGAGAGATACTCGCCCGAACAGCCCGGCCGTCAGGGGCAGCAGACCGAACAGCAGGCAGAGCTGCAACCCGAGCAAACCAGCTGCGGAGTGTCGCAAACGAGCCCAAGCCTCTGCCCCGGCATAAGGCGGTGCCGGACGGAGACGCGCCTGATGGATCAGGAGCGCAACGGCCGAGAAAGACAGCATGAACCCGGCGGACAAGGCGTCGACGGGCGCGGAGATCACGGCGACGATCAGCACGATTGCAAACACCTGCCAGCCACTGGCTCGCCGCGCCGCCAGCAAAGCCGCGACTCCGACCAGCAGCATGAGCGTCGCGCGCCGCGCCGGGATGCCGAAACCCGACATGCCTGCGTAGAAGACCGCAAACGCCAGGGCGACGACCATCGCCGGGCGACGGTGCTCGCCGGCGATACCGGCGACGGCAAGCAACAGCCGTGCCGTTATGAACATCGCACCGGCGGCAAGCGCAATGTGCATGCCGGAGATGGCCATGAGATGACCGGTGCCGGTTGCCGCGAACCGTTGCCATAGCCGATCGTCAATCCAGTGCCGAACGCCGAGAGTTACGGCGATCAGGACGGCGCTGCGGTCGTCATCAGGCAAGACGGACCGCATACGCTGCAGGACCCGCTGGCGCAGATCGGCCAGAACTCCCGAGCGATCACAGGCCGGTGTGCGCTCGGCTTGCCGTACATAGCCTGTGGCGCCAATGCGTTTCAGGAACAGCCACTGTTCGTAGTCGAATCTGCCGGGGTTGGCGAAACCACGCGGCCGTCGGAGTCGTAGCGTCATCGTCCAGCACTCACCCAGACGAGGAGACGCCGTCGCGTCATACCAGCCGAGGCGCACGCGGGGCGGCAGCTCGGGCGCTTCAACAGGCTCGACGAGCAACCGGGTAACAGCGCCCGTCTGCGGAAAATCAATGATCCGGACACGCGTGACGATATCCCGGCCTGACTGCGCCTCGTCCAGCCGGCTATCCAGGTTCGCCGTCGCATCAGCGATCAGCAGCGCAGCGCCTGTCGCGAGCAGGCCCAGCGCCCAAGCCGACCCAAGTCGCAGTCGACGCCACCGTGATGAGCCGGTGAACAGGGACAAGATCGCCACACCCAAGCCGCCCGCGGCGACCAGACCGGGCGATGGAACGGCTTCGAATTGCGCGGCTACATGCACTCCCGTCAGCAGCAGCGCTGCCGGTAGCAATAGAGGTGCCGTCACCACGCTCTCCCGGCGGACAAAGCGCAGCTACCCGCGGACGGCTAACCGGGCAATGTGAGACAAGGTTCATTCGGCAATGGTCACCGGAACCGTTATCATTCATGAGAATTCCGGCGGCTTGCCGGCCCACCGTTATCCAACCGAACCCGAATCACCATGCCAAGGCGCTTTTTCAGGAAATTCGCACTCAAACGCGAGTTCTTCCATGGCAGGTGGTATCTGGCTCCGTTTCAGCACCTTCTGCACGACACCAATCTCTGGGGCATTCGCCGTCGCTCGGTCGTACCCGCCGTGGCCATTGGCCTGTTCATCGGCTACATGCCGTTCCCCGGACATCCGCTCCTGGCGGCGCTGGTGGCGCTGGCGTTCCGAGTCAACATTCCGGTCGCTGCCCTGACGACCTTCATCTCCAACCCGCTGACGATGCCAGCTATGTACTACCTGGCCCATCGGCTGGGTCGCTATCTGCTTGGCATGGAGCCAACGCCGTTCGAGTTCGAGCTGTCCTGGGAATGGTTTACCCAGGGCTTCGCCAACAACTGGCAGCCGATGATGCTCGGCTGTCTTCTGCTTGGCACCGCGTTGGCGCTGGTGGGTTACGTAACGCTCGACATCATTTGGCGAAACTCCATCGCGAACTACGCCAATCGCAAACGGCTGTTTCGCCGGCGCTCGATCGGCAGCGAGAACGAGCAACCGCCAAGTTAGACGAAGCATCGAGCAGACTACCCAGCCGAGTGGAAGACGGATCGTCTCCAGGGATCAAATGAGCGTACGGAGTGCCTGGGTACGGGCCTGACCTGCACCCGGGCCGTCGTTCGACCGGCGGCAGTTTAATCCGCAGGCGACGGATTCGAGAGTCGACCGTCCACCAGGGTGACTATGCGATCCATGCGACCGGCAATCGTCGCATCGTGGGTCACGACCACCAGGCTGGTATTCAGCTCTTCGTTCAGCTCGAGCATCAGGTTCAACACCTGTCCACCGTTGCCCGCATCCAGGTTGCCGGTAGGCTCATCGGCCAGCACAAGCTTTGGCCGCGTGATCAGCGCACGGGCCACCGCGGCGCGCTGACGCTCGCCACCCGAAAGTTCGCCAGGCTTGTGCTCAAGGCGCTCGCCGAGCCCGACCCTGTCGAGAAGCAGCCTGGCCTCGTCAATTGCATCGCTGCGACGCTGGCCTCGAATCATCAGCGGCATGGCGACATTCTCTTCTGCGGAAAACTCGGGCAGCAGGTGATGGAACTGGTAGACAAAGCCGAGATACTTGTTGCGCAAGCGGCCGCGCTCCGCCTCGCCGAGATTCACCATGCTCTGCCCGCCGACCCGGATCTCGCCCGAAGTGGGCTCATCAAGACCGCCGAGGATCTGTAGCAAGGTCGTCTTGCCGGATCCCGAGGCGCCGACAATCGCGACGCGCTCTCCGGCATTCACTTCGAAGTCGACGCCCGACAGCACTTCAAGCTCCGCCACGCCTTCAGAGAATCGTCGAATCACATTGCGGCATTCCAGTACGGGTGCCGGGTCACGGGCATTTTCAGTCATAGCGCAGCGCCTCGGCCGGGGACGTTCTGGCGCCGCGCCATGCCGGGTAAAGTGTGGCCACCAGCGCCAGTATCAGCGCGATAGAGCAAACGATAGCAACGTCCATCCACTGCAAGTCGGCCGGCAGATCACTGATGAAGTAAAC
>CAZFVT010000316.1:0-4630 GCA_964522355.1 uncultured Woeseiaceae bacterium
AGTGGATTCTACCAGCCTGTGATGGGGGCGTGATGCGGCAGTGCAAGTCGGGCGACCGACTGGATGATCGTGGCAATCAGGAACCTAGAGGTTTTGCGCGATCACGTAGCTGTAGTAGGCGATGAATGCCCCCAGCAGGGCCGCGCCTTCGATTCGATTGATCCGGCCCTTGCCGTCGTATTCGTAGGTCATGGCAAAGAGAACAAGCGTAAAGCCCGACATGACGAAAATGTGCAGCGACAGGACGCTGGGCGCGAGTTCGGCGGGCTGGATGGCAGCTGCCGAGCCGATCACCGCGAGGGAATTAAAGATGTTCGAGCCAACCACGTTGCCGATGGCGAGCCCGTACTCTCCCTTGATGGCGCTGACCACCGAGACCGCGAGTTCAGGCACGCTGGTGCCCAAGGCCACGAGCGTGATCCCGATCACGATCTCGCTGACGCCCATATCTCGCGCGATGCCGATCGCGCCATCCACGACCAGCTCTGCGCCGACGAGCAGCATGACGAGACCTACCAGGAGCCAGACGGCAGCCATCGGCATGCTGACATCCTTCGGGATCTCAGCGTCGTAGTCGACCAGCAGCGGATCAGTCTGCGCCGAACGCAGGCCCAACCGGGTCAGCCAGACCATGACGATGACCAGCCCGGTCAGGAGTACGAAACCATCCACCCGGCTCAGGTAGGTATCGAGGAACAAGGTTACCGTCAGTAGCGATACGGCCAGCAGCGCCGGCATCTCCCTGCGTAGCGTCGCGGACGTCAGTTCAATGGGCCTGAGCAAAGCGATCGAGCCGAGAACCAGGCCAATGTTGGCCGTGTTCGAGCCAATGGCATTGCCGATAGCCAGGTCCGGCTCGCCGCGCGACGCGGCAAGGACGGACACGACGATCTCCGGCGCCGACGTTGCAAAGGCGACGATCGTCAGCCCGATCAGGAGCGGCGCGATACCGAGGTTTCTCGCCATTGCCGACGCACCGTGCACGAAACGGTCGGCTCCCCATACCAGGAGCAGCAACCCGATGACGATAAATCCGATGTTGGCCAGCATAAATTCTTGAGCGAATGGTCCGACTGCCCGAGGGCGAAAGCGCGTTTTGAGCCCTGAGCGGGCGTAAGGGGGCGCTAATCATACACAAACCGGCCGCCACGTTGTGCGCGGGCGATTTGCTACACTCGCGCCTCGATTTTCAGCGGACCCGAAAATACCCAATGAATCCTGAAGACATAACCCGACTGATCGTCGAGGGTCTCCCCGGCGCCGACGTCAATATCATGACTGACGACAATACCCACTATGCGGCCGTGGTCGTCAGCAGTGCGTTCGAGGGCAAGTCACGCATCGCTCGCCACCAGATGATTTATGCAACGCTTGGCAGCCTGATGGGCAACGAAATCCACGCGATGTCCATCCGGGCCCATACCCCAGAGGAATGGGCGGCCGCCGATGGCTCGGCCGGCTAGGGCGAGGCCTTGGACAAGCTAGCGATCAACGGCGGCGCGCCGCTGGAAGGCGACGTCGTGATTTCCGGCGCCAAGAATGCGGCCCTGCCGATTCTTGCGGGAACCTTGCTCGCCCAGGGGCCGGTGACGATCGAAAACGTACCGCAGCTGAGAGACGTCGCCACCACCGTGTTGCTGCTGCAGCGTATGGGTGCGATCGCGACCCTGGATGACCGCTCGGCGGTCGAGATTGATGCCAGCAAGCTGGATCACTATCAGGCGCCCTATGACCTGGTCAAAACCATGCGTGCGTCTATCCTGGTGCTGGGGCCTTTGCTCGCTCGCTATGGCGAGGCGGACGTTTCTCTGCCTGGCGGCTGCGCTATTGGTGCCCGACCCGTTGATCTGCACGTCGAGGGTCTGAAGGCCATGGGTGCGGACGTATCCATCGACCAGGGCTACATCCGGGCGAGGGCAACTCGCCTGAAGGGTGCCACCATAACCATGAATGCGGTGACCGTGACGGGAACCGAAAACCTGCTCATGGCCGCAACCCTCGCCGAAGGCGAAACCGTCCTTGAGAACGCCGCGCGCGAGCCCGAGGTTGTCGACCTCGCCAATTTTCTCACGGCGATGGGCGCAAAGATCAGCGGTGCGGGTACGAGCTGCATTCGCATCGAGGGCGTTGAGGATCTCAGCGGCTGTCGCTACAGCGTACTGCCGGACCGTATCGAAACCGGCACCTATCTCGTCGCTGCGGTCATGACCCGGGGACGGGTAACCGCACGCAATGCTGATCCGACCACGCTTACCGCGGTGCTCGAGAAACTCCGCGACGCGGGCGCTCACGTGGATACCGGAGACGACTGGATAACCGTCGACATGCGGCACGGTCAGCCGCAGGCGGTGAATGTCTGTACCGAGCCCTATCCGGCATTCCCAACCGACATGCAGGCCCAGTTCTGCGCGCTGAACGCGGTGTCTCAGGGCGTCGGCACGGTGACCGAGACGATCTTCGAGAATCGATTCCAGCACGTGCCAGAACTACAGCGCATGGGCGCCAACATTAGTCTAGAGGGCAATCGCGCGATCTGTACTGGCGTTGACTCCCTGAATGCAGCGCCAGTAATGGCGACCGATCTGCGCGCCTCAGCCGGCCTGGTGCTGGCGGGTCTTGCCGCCACCGGCACAACCATCGTCGACCGCGTGTATCACGTGGACAGGGGGTATGAGCGCATCGAAGAGAAGCTGCGGCAGCTCGGCGCCGATATCCGCCGGGTAAGCAGCTAGGGCATCAGGCTACTGACGGGGCCGCTCGGCCACAGTGAGGTTGCTCTGGAAGCGCTTTCCGTCCCGCCAGGCCGTCAATTCCACCTGATCGCCCGGCTCCAGCCGGGCCACGATCAGCAGCGCCTGCTGTCGCGAACGAATCGATTCGCCGTTGATCTGCAGGATGACGTCGCCGGGTTCGAGGCCAGCCAGGTCGGCCGGTCCATCCGCGATAATGCGGCTCAGCAGGATGCCGATATTCGGGTCGAGGCCCAGGTCTTCGGACTCTGCCGGGGTAAGCTCGTCCGGTTCGAGCCCGACCCACCCGCGAATGACGCGGCCGTCACGCTTGATGGCGTCGACGACGCCGCGTACCAGGTCCACCGGGATCGCGAAACTGATGCCTTCCGTCCCGGCATCCTGGGCCAGCACCGCGGTGTTTATTCCCACCAGCTGACCGAGACTATTGACCAGGGCGCCGCCGGAATTGCCTTCGTTCACCGCCGCATCGGTCTGGATGAAGTTCTCGAAGGTCATGAGCTGGAGTAGGCCGCGGCCGGTCGCGCTGACGATGCCCTGGGTGACGGTTTTGGTCAGGCCGTAGGGATTGCCGATGGCCAATACGACGTCGCCAATGCGCAGCTGGTCGGATCGACCCAGCAAAATGGACGGCACATCGGGCAGGTCAACCTTGAGAAGCGCCAGGTCCGTCTCCGCATCGTAGCCCACGAGCTCGGGGTCTGCGATTCGGCCGTCCGCGAGCTGTACGCGAATCTCGGACGCTCCCGCCACCACGTGGTAGTTGGTTACCAGGTAGCCTTCCTCGCCGATGACTACCGCGGACCCGAGACTCGTATTGATGCGAAACGGCATGTCGTCGCCGGATTCACCGTCCACCTGGACGACTCGGCGGGTGTAGATGCTGGCGACCGCCGGGGCGCTGCGCTCAACGGCGTCGGCATAACTGGCAGGCTGCTCGGCAGAGACCGCCGCGGCCGGGACGAGCGCAGGCAGCAGCTCCGGCCGGATCAGGACGACCACGAAGGCAACGGCGAGCCCGGCGATCACCGACTGCATGAGGAATAAGATGATCGGCTTGGCGCTTGCCACGAAAAATACCCGGCTCGTTATCGACTCTTGGGCGGCACGGTTGTTGACCAGCTAGCCAATTCCGAAAGGCCCTGTGTATAATGCCCCGCTGAGTTTGCACCCAGCTCCCGCCCGAAATCCTCACGGGACCGCGAGTGACCTGCAAATCTAACAGTTTTCAAACAAATATCGATAACAGCAATAAGTCACTCAGTCAGAGGTTGACCTAGCAGGATTCGGCCATATTCGCGCTCGGACAGGGATTTGTCGGCAAATTGGTTGATACGCCGTCCGCAATCCCTATGTCTCTCCCCGAATTTTTCCGAAACCAACGCCTGGCGCCGTCTGGTGTGGCGACGTATTGGAGTTTTAAATGTCCGACGAAGAGGCTTTAGACCGTAACAGACGCCATTTTCTGAGCGTCGCAGCTGCCGTTACCGGCACTGTAGGAATAGCAGCGGCCGCCGTGCCGTTTCTGTCCTCCCTTAAACCCAGCGCACGAGCAAGGGCGCTCGGCGCCCCGGTCGAAGTGGCCGTTGGCATGCTGGAACCGGGCGAAATGGTTCGCGTCGTCTGGCGCGGGCAGGTGGTCTACGTGCTGCGCCGCGGCGAAGACATGCTCGAGCGTCTCGAGCGTACGGCGGAGCTGGTCAGCGATCCCGATTCGTCGGTTGTGGAACAGCAGCCGGAATTTGCGGTCAACCCGTATCGTTCACTCAACCCCGAGTTTCTCGTCGTCATCGGCGCCTGCACGCACCTCGGATGCGCGCCGCTGCCCCAGTTTGAGGTCGGGCCGGCAACGGATTGGTTCGGCGGCTTCTACTGCCCCT
>CAZFVT010000317.1:0-4619 GCA_964522355.1 uncultured Woeseiaceae bacterium
ATCGTGCCCTTGCGGATGCAGCGCTTGATGTCCTCGATCGCGGGCTCTTCGCCTTCGAGGTATTTCTCAAGCAGATCGTCGTCCTGCTCAACGGCGGTCTCGATCAGCTTCTCGCGCCATTCCTCGACCTGGTCGACCATGTCGGCCGGCACGTCCTGAATTTCATAGTTCTCAGGCAGGCCGCTGTCGTCCCAGACCCAGGCTTTGCGAGTCAGGAGATCGACGATACCGACGAAATCGTTTTCGATGCCGATCGGCAGCACCATAACCAGCGGATTCGCGCCCAGTACGTCTTCAATCTGCTTGACGACGTTCAGGAAGTTCGCACCAACGCGGTCGAGCTTGTTGACGAAAATGACGCGGGAGACTTCCGAATCGTTTGCGTAACGCCAGTTCGTCTCCGACTGGGGCTCGACGCCGCCTGAGCCGCAGAACACGCCGACGCCGCCGTCGAGAACCTTCAGCGAGCGATAGACCTCGATCGTGAAGTCGACGTGTCCGGGGGTGTCGATGATGTTGAGCCGGTGGCCCTTCCATTCGGCGCTGGTCGCAGCGGACTGAATGGTGATGCCGCGCTCCTGCTCCTGCTCCATGAAATCGGTCGTCGCCTCACCGTCATGTACTTCACCGGTTTTGTGAATCTTGCCGGTGAGCTTGAGGATGCGCTCGGTCGTCGTCGTTTTGCCTGCGTCGACGTGCGCGAAAATGCCGATGTTCCTGTAGAGACTAAGATCTTTCATGACGTCACCAACTGTGTCTCGTGTGCCATTAAAAAAAAACAGTCACCCGCAGCAATGGGCCAGTTCCCGCGTTTTGCGGCCAGCCGATTGCAGAAGATGCCTGCGCGTGTGTTCTGATGTCGCCGGGAAACCAGGTGCCCGTCCCGACGCGTCGTGCAAATCAGGCGCGGATATTACCAGCCGCCGTAGCGCCAAACCACCAAAACCAGAGCGAAATTGTCCAATAAATGCCGATTTTCGCACCTTATGCTCCAAATGGCGGCCCGGACGGCCGATTTCAAGGTTGTTGCCCTCGCTGGTACGACCGGCGGGTCGCCTACGGCGGCGGTCGCGGCGACGTTTGTTGCGCCTGATCGAGCGGCGCAGAGGCACGCAGTTGATCGGTATTCCGATACTGGGTAGCTTGCACGTCACGCGCCCTGCCTGCACACGGGATCCGGCGCGAAGGTCGGCCACTGCGGCGGTCGGCTACCCGAAAAAGCGACTTCAACCGGAGGAACGTACGCAATGGCTACGATCAGCAGACGCCAACTACTGCTTGGAAGCGGTGCACTCATGGGTTCGACCCTGGTGCCCACATTCGTTCAACAGGCCATGGCGCAGGAAATTCCCCGTCCCGAGCAGATGGTACGTGCCGGTACCAACGAGAATCCCTACGGTCCGTCTCGGGTCGCTCTGCAGGCGATCGCCGACAGCATCAAGCTGGCCAACAAATATGGCGGCGGGTCGCGAGGCGATCTCATCGATCTCGTGGCCAGCATTAACGGCGTGACGCCGGAGCACGTAGCGCTGTCGACCGGTTCGGGCGAGATTCTGAAGACCGGCGGCCTGATCGCGAGTTGGGAGGAGGGCTCCTCTATCGTCTGCGCCGATCCGACCTATCATGACCTGGTCCGGTACGCCGGAAACTCCGGTTCGGAGATTATCCGCGTGCCGGTGCGTGAGGACTTCACCATCGATCTCGAGGCCATCGCCAGCGCGATTCGCCCCGACACGGTCATGGTTTACCTGGTCAACCCGAACAACCCGACGCCAACCTTGCTTTACTACGACGAGCTGCGTGCCTTTGTCGAAGAGATCTCGAAGGATCGCATGGTGTTCGTTGACGAGGCCTACTACGAGTACGTCGAAGACGACCGTTATGGTTCGATGATCGATCTCGTTGCCGAAGGTAACCAGAACGTCATCGTTGCCCGCACCGCATCGAAAATTCACGGTCTTGCCGGACTGCGAGTTGGATTTGGTTTTGCCCATCCCGACATGATTCAGCGCATCAACCAGCTCAAGACGGGCGGCATGAATCATCTCGGCGTCGCGGCGGCTTACGCGAGTTACCAGGACATGGATTTCCAGGACTTCACGCGACTCAAGAACCGCGAGTCCATGGCAATCGTCGAAGACATGTTTGAAGAGCTTGGCGTTCGCTACATCAAGTCCAAGACCAACTTTACGTTTTTCGAGACCGGCATCCCGGTGGATGAATTGAATGCAGAGCTGCGCGCCAACGGCATCATCTCCGGACGTCCGTTCCCGCCGTTCCTGACCTGGTCGCGAGTCAGCATGCAGACGCCGGAAGAGATGCGTTACTACGTCCAGACCTTCAAGAAGCTGTTCGCCAACCGGATTCTCGACGCCGCGGCCTGATTGCTGACGGATCGCGGACTGTTCGGGGCGAGCCGTCGAACTCAACTCCATCGCTGCCGCCGGTATGTGAGCCGGCGGCAGCGTGCGAGTCTTCCCTTCAGCGACGCAGGATTGCCCACCAGCGGGCAATGTTCAAAAGGCTCATCAACGACGCCGACACGTAGGTGAGTGCAGCTGCCTGGAGCAGCCGCCGGGCGTGCGGCCGATCCGAACGAATGAGGATGTCGTGCTTGTCGAGCATCGGCATGGCACGCGCGAAACTCGCGTCCAGTTCCGTCGGCAGCGTCACCAGGTGCACCATGGTCGAAGTCATCAGGGTTGCGAATCCGCCCAGGAACATCAGCAGGCTGAGCTGCGGCACCCGGGCGATGGCGCCGACAAAGGGGGCGACCAGCAGTATGCCGGCGCCGATCCGCTGAATCGGGTTCACCCACCGGACCAGCCGGGTTCTAAGCCGCAGAGGGGTGTAGCCATTGTGATCCTGCAGGGCATGTCCGACCTCATGAGCCGCGACCGTAATCGCGGTCAGGGACCGACTGTCGAAATTGCCCGGTGACAGGCGGACCGTTTTCGACGAAGGGTCGTAATGGTCGCCGGACTCGGTCTGCTCCACGCCCACCGCCTGCATGCCGTGGAGATCCAGCAGGTGCCGTGCGAGGTCAGCGCCGGTTCCGCCGTAGCGATCATCCGGCTTTGAGTACTTCTCGAGCACGTGGCGCACCCAGAGGCCCGGGCCGAAAACCAGCGCGACGATAATCAAGCCAAAAATCAGAAATCCCATGTCGCCATGGTAGCGCCGCTTCGGGCAGCCGCGAAATCTGCGGATTCAGTCCCGGTGCGCGATTCAGGAGGCGGGCTACAATTGACGATTGTCCCCGGGAATCGCTCATGCAGCTAAACGCGGCCATCATCGCCTGCAGCCTGGCAGCGCTCCTGATTTGCTTCTGGAACCGAAACCGGATTCCGGAGAATCTCGACCTGTTGCCGGAGGTGCAGGCGGAGCCCAGCCAGCGCGCAACCAGAGAAGGTGACTTCGACGTTCGCTTCCGCGATATCGATTATCGCGTTGCGCCGGAATACGACTACGAATTGACGGGTGTGGTGGTTTCCTATCGTCACCACGACGGCGAGAGCCGCATGCACCGGCAGGCCGGCGATCATCTCAACATGCTGGATATCTGCGTGATTTGGGGCAGCAACACGGCGCATCCGGATATCAACAAGCTCGATTTCTGGAACGGCATTTTTACCTGCAACGTGAAGACCCGCGACAGCGCCGCCTGGGCAGCCTTCGACATGTACAAGCTGTCGAACAATCACCTGATTTCCGATGACCCGTTCATCCGTAAGCAGGTGACAAAGGTCTCGATCGGAGACCAGATTCGCGTTCGTGGACACCTAGCCAGCTATACCGGACCAGGTGGCACTCGCGGTACCAGTACGACGCGGTTTGATACGGGCGATGGCGCGTGCGAAACCATCTATGTGCGGTCCTTCGAGATCGTGGAACCGGCGCACAGCCTGTGGCGCAGCGGCATGTACGGTTCAATGGCGATGTTTGCCGGTGGTTTGTTCTTTCACTTCCGGCGGCCGCACAAACCCTACCGCAACGGCTGAGCCGGTCATCCCGCGGAGGGCCGCGTCAGGCCCCGATATTATGTCTGCCCAGTGTCGCCGGGAACCGACGGATGGTGACCATGAGCGGCACTCGTGTCAGCGCGTGCCGTCGTCCAATCGCGGCCCATTTCTCGACAATCCAAAGAAAACATAGGGTTAGAGGAGCGCATTCGGAATTGGCATAGGCCTTGCAAACCATCTTGGCAGATTTGATATGCACCCGTGGCGACAAGCCAACGTCGGGTAAAAGGGATTTCCGATGACTCAGAAGAAGGTGATACAGGATTGGACGGAGAGCGAGGTAGCTCTCAAGTTCGGCGAGAATCGGCACGTACGATACCGGGTGTTTCAGTCCGGCCGCCGCGTGTATCAGGAGATACGCGACGTCGACGATTCACCGGTGCACACGCTCGAGTTGCCGCAGGGAGTCGCGCTGGACAAAAGCAGCTACGAGGTACTGCTGCGATACGTGCTGCAGGACGTGGTCAACGGATGATCGGCGAAGATCGACGACGCGCCGGCTATTCGAATTTCGCAAGAATTCGAGCGGTGCTCTGCGAGCAGGTTTCCTGAGAAATTGCGCCGTCCCGTCGAAGCTCGAGCTGGCCAGGAGTGCCC
>CAZFVT010000318.1:0-4603 GCA_964522355.1 uncultured Woeseiaceae bacterium
CGCGCCCCGAACCGGTACTCGACGAGTGGCTGACGCGCATCAAGGCAGAGCTCGCCGAGGAGCAGGAGCGGCACCCGGACAGGAAGATCGCACCCTTCGCTGTCAACCAGATCGTGCATGCGAGCAACAATCGTCTGCAGCACGATATGGAGCTCTGCGTGAAGCACCAGGTGCCGATTGTTATCACCAGCCTGCGGCCGCCGGCCGAGGTTGTTGAAGCCGTGCACAGCTATGGTGGCCTGGTGTTCCATGACGTCATCAATCTGCGTCATGCAAAAAAGGCGATTGAGCAAGGCGTCGATGGGATCATCACCGTCTGCGCCGGTGCCGGCGGGCATGCCGGCACAACCAGTCCCTTCGCCCTGGTCAAGGAGGTTCGCGATGTGTTCGACGGCGCGATTATCCTGTCCGGCAGCATGAGTCGCGGCAACGACGCGCTGGCGGCCCAGGCCATCGGTGCGGACCTTGCCTACATCGGTACGCGCTTCATCGCCACCCGGGAAGCGAACGCAACGGATGGCTACAAGGACATGATCGTCGACAGCGATTCCGCCGACATTGTTTATACGTCGCTGTTCACCGGCGTCTCCGGCAGCTATCTCAAGGGTAGTATCGTGAATGCGGGTCTTGACCCGGACAACCTGCCGGATGGCGACAAGTCGACCATGAACTTTGGCAGCGGCGGCGATTCGGATGCCAAGGCCTGGCGGGATATCTGGGGCGCGGGGCAGGGTGTCGGCAGCGTGCACGACGTGCCCGACGTTGCCTCTCTCGTCGATGAGATGGAACGCGACTACCAGGCAGCGCTTGCACGACTGAATGGTGCCGGAGCGGCCTGAGTCATGCCGCCGACCCTGCTGGCATTTCTGGTGGTCGGCGTGGGCGGCGCCATCGGCGCCATGAGCCGATTCGGGCTCACGATGGCGACGCTCCGGTATTCATCGGTGCTGCCGGTCGGCACCCTGGCGTCAAACCTGCTCGGCTGCCTCATCATGGGCGGCCTGGTCGATTTGCTGGCCCGGGTCAGCTGGCTTGGTGATAACGGTGCGATTACCGATCACACCCGGCTCCTGTTCGGGGTCGGTTTCTGCGGCGCCTTCACGACGCTCTCGTCGTTCGTGCTGGAACTGAGTACGATGATGCAGCGAAACGAATCCGGCGCGGCGTTCGGCTACCTGGTCGTGACCCTGGTCGGCGGTTATGCCGCGTTCGTTGTCGGGGCGTTCATTGTTCGCAGCCTGCACTGACAGAAATCAATGGACCTGATCGCACTCGCCATTCCGTTTTTTCTCCTGGCGCTGCTCATCGAGCTGGCGGTTGATCGCTGGCGCGGCACCGGCTACTACCGCAGCAACGATGCGATCAGCAGCCTGAGTGCCGGGACGGTCAGCACGACGTTGGGGTACTTCACCAAGCTACTGCCGGTTTATTTATCGGGCCTGGTGGCCAGCCAGTTCGCGATTTTTGACATCGACCCTGCCTGGTTCGACTTCACGGCGACCGGTCTTGCCTGGTGGCTGCTGGTCATCCTCGCCTGGGACTTCTGCTACTACTGGGCGCATCGTTTCGGTCACGAGGTGTCGGTGCTGTGGGCCGCGCATGCAGTGCATCACCAGAGTGAGGACTACAACCTGTCAACCGCTTTGCGTCAGACCAGCACCGGTTTCCTGTTCGGCTGGGTGTTTTACCTGCCGCTGTTTATTCTCGGTTTCCCGGTTGAGGTTATTGCGACGGCGAACGCCATCGATCTGATTTACCAGTTCTGGGTGCACACGCGCCATATCGACCGGCTGGGATGGATGGACTACGTGTTTGTCACGCCCTCTAACCATCGCGTGCATCACGCACAGAACGAACGTTACATCGACAAGAACTATGGCGGCATCCTGATCCTCTGGGACCGACTGTTTGGTACGTTCCAGGATGAACTTGCCGAAGAGCCCGTAACGTTTGGCGTACGCAAGCCGCTGGCGAGCTGGAACCCGTTCTGGGCAAACCTGCAGGTTTACGATTACCTCTGGTTCGACGCGCGACGTACGCGACGCTGGCGTGACAAGCTCGGCATCTGGTTCCGACGCACCGGCTGGCGTCCGGATGACGTCGCGGAGGCCTACCCGGCGCCCGGTCGGTCGCTCGACGGCTTCAAGCGCTACGATCCGCCGGTCCCGGTTGGCCTGAAGCGTTACGTACTCGCGCAGTTCCTGCTGTGTGCAATCGGCGTGCTCTGGATCGGCGGTGTCTTTGCCACAGACGGCGCTATGGCCGTCTTGCTGCCCTGCGGATTTCTGTGGCTGACGTTGTACGGTCTGGGCACACTGAACGAACGCGGGGTGAACGCCATCGGCCTGGAGCGCGCGCGTCTCTGGGTCGGGACGCCGTTGTTCGCTCTAGGCATGATTTATCTCGACCCCGCAAGGGTCGATACGACGCTGCTTGTCGGCGTAACCGGCGGCTACATCCTGGCTTCTGCCGTGGCGCTGGGCGTTGCCGGCAGACCGCTGGTCGATGGCGGCGAGGAGTCAGTCGAAATCGAGGCCCGGTAGCCCGTCGAGACTCGTCGAGTTCTTCTCACGTCGGTAGGCCTCGAGTTCAGCATCCGTCTTTGAGTTCACCCAGTTGGGTAGTGATGGTCGCTCTTTCTTGTACTCGTACTCGGGCACGCCGTAGCCGCAGGAATCAATAATCCGCTCGACGTCGATGAGGATGATGTTGCGCACCGTCGCCTGTTCAGGAAACTTTCCAACCAACTCATCAAACTCGGCGTCGCCGGGCACTACGGCTCTGCCTTTTCCATAGAAGCGGAAAATCTTGGGCGGTCCCTCGAAGGCACAAAGCATGATGGTTATGCGCTGGTTTTCGCGGAGATGGGCAACCGTCTCGATGCCGCTGCCGCCAAGGTCGATGTAGCCGAGCAGGTTAGGTCCGAGTACCCGGAGGCCGTCGAGACCTTTGGGCGAGCAGTTGACCAGCCCGTCGGCCGCCAGCGGGGCGGTGGCCACGAAAAACAGCTTCTGCCGTTCGATCCAGCCTTTCATACGTTCGTCGATTTCCGGATATTCAGTGGCCATGGGCTACCTCGAGCTTGATTCGGAAGAAGGTTTTGTCGCCTAGATCGCCGTGCACGGTTCGATCGGACTGCCGTCGAAAAAGCGTTCACGACGAAACGGCTTAAGGTCGATGCCGCTGTCCTCGCCCGCGAGCAGTGCGGCGATGGTCTTGCCGGCGCCCGGGCCGAGGCCAAAACCGTGGCCGCTAAATCCGGTTGCCACGAAAAAGCCGGGGATATCCGGTTCCTCGCCAATAATGGGGACAACGTCCGGCGTCGTTTCCACCATGCCCGCCCAGGATTCGACGATGGGCACGTCGGCAAACGCGGGGAAAACGGCATCGAGATTTCGACGTATGCCACGCAGCACCGAAGGGCTGGGGTCGGGATTCAGCACCCGCTCGCGCTCAAACGGCGTCTCTTCGTCCAGCGACCAGCGTTTGGGCATGCGCAACTCGTCGAAGAAGTCCTTGCCGAAGCGCAGTCTCAGCACTTTGAACTCGTATCGAAGGGCCGGGAGAAACTTGAGGCTGTAACGGAAGGTCGTCGGCGTAATGCCGTGGTCGAGGATCGATCCGTGGGCCACCGTGTAGCCACCGTCATTACGTCGACGAATGCCGATCTTGTCGTCGAACAGATTGCCGTTCAGTGCAAAGTCAGTGGCTGCCGTTCGTGCCACCGTCCCGCGCACCTTGAGCTGTGGCAGCGGTATGCCCAGGGAACGGCAGAACAACGACGTCCAGGCGCCGGCTGCACACAGAACGACGGGTGCGCGGATCTCACCCGCCTCGGTGACCACGCCGGACACCCGGCCGGCTTCACGCTGCAAGCCGCGAACCGCGCAGCCCGTCAGAATGTCTGCGCCCTCACGCCGGGCGGCGCGTGCAATGGCGGGCGCTGCCAGGTGCGGTTCCGCGCGTGCGTCGGTATGGGTAAACAGTGCGCTGACCCACTGGCGGGCATCCTCGCCGGCGTGGTCCGCGAGCTCTTTCGTCGACATCAGCCGGGTCGGCAGGTCGAAGTCCCTGGCGATCGAGAGCCAGTGTTCAAACTTGGCGGCTTCCTTCTCCTTGCGGGCCGTGTAGAGGCAGCCGCCCTCGCGGTAGCCCACGTCTTCACCGATATCCTCGGCAAGGCCCCGCCAGACCTTGAAGCTTTCCAGCATCATTGGCACTTCACGGGGGTCACGGCCCTGGACGCGAACCCAGCCCCAGTTCCGCCCGGACTGCTCGCCGGCGATATGGCCCTTTTCGCAAAGCGCCACCCGCATGCCGCGACGGGCGAGGAACCAGGCGGTTGAAACGCCGACGATGCCGCCACCAATGATGACGACGTCAGCTTCATCGGGAACGCTTTCCGGGCGCCCCATCGGTTGGGACCAGGTCGACCGAACCGTGTTATTCGGCATGTCTGTCATGTGAAACTACCGGCCTCGCAATGGCACTTTCTGACTCCAATGCGGCGAGTATACGTTGCTACAATGCCGGTGCCATCAGACTCTTTAATCCATTCAGGCGGTCGCAATATGAACGGCCGCATGTCGCGTCCAACATGAAG
>CAZFVT010000319.1:0-4602 GCA_964522355.1 uncultured Woeseiaceae bacterium
CGCACCCGGTATTTCTTTTCAAAGCTCAGCATGGACATGATATGTCACTCTCAGTCTGGAGCCGATTAACGGCTTTTTCTGTCGCTCCGAATTCTCGACGCCAGCAATAATTCACTTACTTAGCGAACAAGTCCTAAAGCCCGTTTCGCCGACCCGTCGCTGGTGATCAGGCAGCTCTAGGTCGGCAAAACAGGCCAATACAGCATTACTGCCGTCTAGCAACAAGCACGTCTTCGTTTTCGGTTGCCAAAGCAGCCGAAGCACCGGGCGCGCCTTCATTCAGCCAGCTGCCATAACGCGGCGTGCTGAGCTGGATGAAGTGGTTTGCAGAAACCACTGTTATGACGAACAGAGCTGTCGCGATGATTGCCCTGCGTGGGTCAACCATTAGCCATATTCTCCACATGGTCTTAACTCCTATTTCGTACTAGTTGACAGACTGTTTTCTGGTTTAGAACCACGGACGCCACATCCATATAAGGATGTGAGCCACAATGGTCAGCCCCAGAAACGCATAGGTGCCCATCATGTAATACCGATGGAACTCCTTTGCCTCCTGTGGAGTGAGGCCCGTCATGGACCCTGAGTTATCTGACATTGTTCTACTCCTCAACATAGTCGACATGTTGTTACCGCAACCACCCGTGCGGCCGGGTTGAATTCAACCGGCTCAACGAAATCCGGTTAAACGCAATACTTAGCTAATGGGACCAGGCGGTACCCGCTAGCGTCGAGGCCATCATTCGGGCCTCTGAAACTGCACTTCGATAGCCGTTGGCGCCGGCCGGCCACGGCTGCCATCGCCACCCGGAAAGGCGAGCCGCAATTGCGACGGGCAACAGCAGCGCAAAGCACACGGCCAGTAGCAGCCGGCATGACCAGACTTCATCCTTGCGAACACCGTGTGTCAGTCCTGTTCGAATACTCAATGTCCTTTCCTCCAGCGTGCGCCCTCGTACGTCGGGCGACTTTTCTAAAACAGCTACCCCAGCGCGGGTCAGGCGGCGGCCTTGCCACCCTCCTCCGCCAATACTTCCTCTGCCAGCTCGAGCGTGACTTCTAACAGTCCTCTCGAGCGAGCGTGATACTCGATGGCATCGCGAAGGTTCTTCGCGGCCGAAATTCGTATGAGCACGGGCTTCTCGGCGACCGCTCTTTCAAGAGCCGCCTGCGCGTCGTCCTGCCAGGTCAGCTCGCGATGTACGCGCGATGGCGTTCGATCGACCTGATCGAGCTCGGTGCCCAGCGGCAGGATGTTGAAGAGCGCGTCAAACAGCGCGTTGCAGACTTCCTGAACCACGTAGGTCGCACCGCTGTAACCCATGAAGGGCGTGCCGGTGTGACGCCGAATGATTGACCCGGGGAACGACGCCGGTATGTAGATGGCCGGCGACTTCATCTCGGCCAGGTACATGCGCTCGTTGTAACTACCGAACACAACCAGCGGGTTGTGCTCCCGAATAGCATCCTTGACCGCCTGGTTGTCCGGCTTGACGCCGGCCTTTCTCGAAACTGTGATCGGGCACGGCAGACCAAGATCATTTTCCAGAAAATGGCTTAAGCCCCGCGTGTAGGTCTCGTTCGCCACGACCGCAATATTGGCGGTACCGAAGAAGTCCTGGGTGACCGGTCGCCATAAATCCCACAGCGGCTTGATCGTCGTGTGCTTCTCCTGCTCGATAAACGGCTCCGGATCGAGGTCCAGCAAACGCCCAAGCTCGCGCAGGAATTTCGTGGTGCTGTGAAGACCGATAGGTGCCTGCAGATACGGTCGGTCGAGCGCCTCGCAAAGGGTTCGGCCAAACTCGCGATACATGCAGACGTTGACTTCGGCATCGGCAAGTTGCGAAACCTGCTTGAGATCGCTGCCGAGCGGGAATACCAGGTTGATCTCAGCGCCGATTCCCTCGACCAGGCGACGTATTTCCGCGAGGTCGGACGGCATGTTGAAGTAGCCGTAGGTCGGTCCGATGATGTTGACGCGAGGCTTCTGACCGTCCTTTCTCGCTTTGAGCGGCGGCACCTTGCCCTTCTTTGGACCGAACTCGGTCCAGAGCCAGTAGAGCGCCCGGTCGGCACTCTGCCACTGATCCTCGTCAATCGTCCGCGGCAGGAAGCGTTTGATCTTGGTACCTTCCGGCGTCACGCCGCCGCCGATCATCTCGGCGATAGAGCCCGTGACAACAACGCTTGGCTTTTTCGGATCCAGGGTGGAATGCGCACGCTTCATGGCGCCTTCCGTGCCATGCTGACCCAGCTCATCTTCGGAGAGCCCGGTGACAACGATAGGCAGCTCGTGAGGCGGCAGCGCGTCCGTGTAATGCAGTACCGATGTGACGGGCAGGTTCTCGCAGCCAACCGGACCATCAATGATGGTCTGCAGGCCCTTGATGGCGGTGAAGACGTAGACGCTTCCCCAGTAGCCACCTGCACGGTCGTGATCGAGTACCAACATCAGGCTGACGCTCCCGTTACGGGTGTGCGATCTGCAGCCGCCGGCGGCAGACCTTCCCAGACACCGGCCGTTTCGCCGGTACCCACGCCTTCGAAAAAGGCTTTCATGCTGTCGAAGCGCTCTTGCTGCCCCATCGCCGCGTTGACGATGCTGGCGAGCGAACCGGCGCCCGGAATCCCCATCAATGGGCGCGCTGAAATCAGGTTGGTGAAGTAGAGTCCGGGCGTACCGCTCTCTTTCGCTTTTTGCACGACGGGCGTCGTACCGATCGCGAGATCAGGTTTGAACTCCTGCATCGCCGCGACGTCATCCTCGAGGGAAGCGCGATAGTTCACCTGCACGCCCTTGGCCTCCAGCCACTCACGATCCGGATCCGACCATTCAGTGCGCGGGCAGGCAGAGCCGACGTAGCGAACGTCCGCACCGCACTCAACCAGCAGTCGCGCGACGATCAGCTCGGAACCCTCATAGCCGGACAGCGTGATACGGCCCTTGATCGGCGATGCGGCAACCGCACCGGCGATGGCCGGGAGGAAGCGATTTTTCGCCTGGTCAATCGCGGATGCCGGCACATTACAAAGTTTGCCGACCGCCTCGAGCCAGGCCGCGGTTCCATGCTGGCCAACCGGGGCCGAACCCAGGATCGGTCGACCTGCGGCTTTGAACTCCCGAATCGACGCGGTGTAGAACGGATGGATCGCGGCAACCGCCGCGCAGTCCAGCGCGGAATAAAGCTCACGCCACTCGCGAGTCGGAACCACCGGACCGGCTGCGAGCCCCATCGGCTCAAGAAGCTGACCGATGCTGACCGGATCGACCGGGAACATCTCTCCAAGCAGGGTCACTGACGGCATGTCCTGACGATTGTCAGGAGCCTGAACCGGACCGGACTCCGCTTCCTTGCGTGCGTAGGCAAGCATCGCGCCAGCCAGAATGTCCTTCGCTTCGGCGTGCGTGGGCACACCAAATCCGGGCACGTCGATACCAATGATGCGAACGCCATCGATTTCCTTCGGCAGCATCTGCAGCGGTACGCCCGAGGCGGTGGGGACACAAAGATTGGTCACGACGATGGCGTCGTAGTGCTCAGGATCGGCCATCTCATGCACCGCATCCCGGATGTCTTCGTAGAGTTTGCCGGTAACCAGGGTTTCCGAGTTGAACGGAACGTAACCCACCGTCCGCTTGGCGCCGTAGAAGTGGGACGTGAACGTGAGGCCGTAAACACAGCAGGCCGAACCCGACAGGATCGTCGCCGTGCGACGCATGCGCAGTCCGACGCGCAGCGAGCCAAACGCCGGGCACATGCTCTGCGGTTGGTCATGCGGGCCTGTCGGATAGTCTTTGGCGTACTGGTCCAGCACATCCTGCTTTCCGGCTTTTGCTGCGGCTTTCTTGAGTTCACCACCCGCATGGCATCCCGCGCCATCGGCCGGCGCGCTTTTGCCCTTCTCGGCAAGCAAGCCAGAAGAGGCGCTCAGGTCCTGCGGGTCGTTGTCTATCTCGTTAGCCATGTTCAGCCGTTAAACTCATCTCTCTTTCATTGCGTACCGGTACGCTTCCGTCCGGCGGTATCAAACCTCGTCGTACACAACCTCCAGCGAAGGTTTCTGGATCACGTCGGCACCACACATGTCGGCGGCCGTCGCGGGCACCAGCTCCGCACCACCGGCGTCATCGTCGCCGTCAAACAGGCCGAGCAATCCATCCTGGGTAAGCGGTGTCGGCTGCAGGGGCGGCGCTTCGGCGACACCGGTAGACAGCTCTTCGAACAGGGGCGCCCACTGACCGCCGGGCTTACCGACAATCTCGTAGTTGGCACTCTTGCGTCGGATGTCGTCGTCGGCAGGAATCGCAGACAGGACGGGAATGCCGACAGACTTCGCGAAGTTCGCCGCCTCGCCGGTACCGTCATCCTTGTTGACAACCATGCCCGCAACGCCGACGTTGCCGCCGAGTTTGCGGAAATACTCAACCGCCGAGCAGACGTTGTTGGCGACGTAAAGCGACTGCAGATCATTCGAACCAACGACAATGACCTTCTGGCACATATCGCGAGCAATCGGCAGCCCGAAACCGCCGCACACGACGTCACCGCGGACGTCGAGCAGTACGTAATCGACGTCCCACTCGTGAAAGCCAAGCTT
>CAZFVT010000320.1:0-4596 GCA_964522355.1 uncultured Woeseiaceae bacterium
AGGCCGCCATCGCGATGGCGCTCATCGAGAACATCCAGCGCGAGAACCTGAATCCGCTGGAAGAGGCCAACGCGCTGGCACGGCTGGTGGAAGAGTTCGACCTCACCCACGCCGAAGCCGCCGAAGCGGTTGGCCGATCGCGTGCAGCCGTCAGCAACTTGCTGCGCCTGCTTGAGTTGTCAGAAAAAGTGAAGCCGATGCTCGCCGCCCGCGAGCTGGATATGGGCCACGCCCGCGCGCTGCTTGCTATCACGAGCGCGACAAAGCAGCTGGAAGCGGCTCGAGAAGTAGTCAAGAAAGGGCTTTCGGTCCGTGCCACCGAAGCGCTGGTACGGAGTATTCAGTCCGGCAAGACCGCAAAGAAGAAACCGGCCGCCGAAACGGCGAACGCCGACATTCGTCGGCTGGAAACGGAAATCACCGACAAGCTCGGCGCGAAGGTGAAGATCGACCACTCATCGAAAGGCTTCGGCAAGCTGACGATCAGCTATAACAACCTTGATGAGCTTGATGGGATCTTGAAGCACATCAAGTAGAAGGCGCTTTGGAGCAAGCCCCTATACGCAAGACTGGGGTAGAGCCGAGACTGCAATACAACCACTACGTATATAGCTGGGCTACACCCGATTGCAGCCGCTACTGTTCCCCGTTGTTGATCCGAATGAGTTCCAGCAGCCGAGCCCGCCTCCGGTCCGCCCTCAAAACCTTCACGGAATAACCGTTCCATTCGACCGTGTCGCCCGGCATGGGCACGCGCTCCAGCGTCTCCGTTACCAACCCGCCGATTGACGTTACCTCCGGGTCCGGCTCCCAGGGGACGCCGAGCCAGCTGCACAGGCGGCGGAGATCGACGTGAGCGCGAACGACCAGGGAGCCGTCGCTGCGTCGAAAGAAGTCCTTTTCCGGTGCGTCGCTTTCGTCCCGAATATCGCCGACAATCTCTTCGAGCACGTCCTCCATGGTGACGATGCCCTCGACGGAGCCGTATTCGTCGACGACGACGGCGAGGTGCCGATGGCTCTCCTGGAAGGTTCTCATGAGCTGCGGCAGCGCGACGGTCTCCGGCACGATGAGCACCTCTCGGCGCAGGCTCTCCCAGTCGATCTCACCGTCCTCGTTGGTTAGTAGCCAGTCCAGCAACTCCTTGGCAAAAATCATCCCGTTTGCGTCTGCGAGGTCACCGGTCGGCGAATACGGGAATCGGCTGTGGCCGGTATCTCGCAGAATGGCGAGCGCCTCCACCGGTCCCATTTCGGCTGTTAGAAAATGTACAGATTCCCGCGGAAGCATGACGTCGTGCGCCTGCAGAAGCCTTAGCTGCGTGGCGCCGACGATCATCCCTGCCGTCCGGTCTCCGACCGCGCCTTCGCTGCGACCCAGCAAGGCCAGCAGACGAATTTCCTCGGGTGAGGTGACCGGCGGTTCCTCTTTCGGTCGAAGCGCACGCGACATGCGTTCGCTGACGACGACCAGCGGCTTCAGGATGATCGTGAGAAAGCGAATGCCGTGGGCGACAGGTACGGCGAGCATCGTCGCGTTGCTGACGCCTAAGGTCTTCGGAATGATCTCGGTGAACAACAGCACCGCCAGGGTGAAGACCAGCGAGAAGATCCACAGCGTGGACGGGTCAAAGGCGCTCGAGTAGCTCGCCCCGGCGACGGCGGCACCGATCGTGTGAGCAGCGGTGTTCAGGATCAGGATGGCCGCGATCGGGCAATCCATACTTTCCTTGAAGCCGGCAAGGATTCTTCCGGCGGACTTACCCTCCCTGGAAAGCACTTCGATCTGCGGCCGCGTCAGCGTCAGCAGCACCGATTCGAAGATCGAACAAAGAAATGACACCACCAGCACCACAAGTACGGCGCTAACGAACAGGAACATGGGTTTACTCCCGGGTATTGGGTAATACAGCAGAGCCTGAGTATCTGCGGTGGGGCCCGGGTCGGCAACTGCGCCAAACACTGGTTGTGATTTCTAGCCGTAGAGAGCGCGCCTGACGGCCTCCGGTTCTTTCTCCGTCACCCTGAGCAAGGTGTGCGAGGCGCCGTCCGGCTGATGATCTGTTGCTCTATCCATTGGCGGAGCCTTTATCGTCAAATCACCAGGTTATGCGGGCTTCGACGGCATTGGTTCGGAGTTATACTGGCGGCATGTCCAGACCCGCTTTAGACATCAACCGACTCGGCGTGGATGAACGCCTTGCGCTCATCGAAGAGCTATGGGACAGCCTTGTTTCAGATCCTGAGCAGGTTCCGGTGCCCGATGAGCATAAAGCGCTGCTGGAAGAGCGTCTTGCGTCCGCCGAGGCTAGCGACGATAGATGCCAAAGATGGCGAACCACGCTTAAAAGCGTCAGGAAACGTCTGACGTGATTCAGGTCGAGGTTCTCGCCGAAGCGGCTGAGGACCTCGAGAACATCGCTCGCCGGTATGAGTCGAGGCGCGTCGGTCTGGGCGACGCATTTCTGGACGCGCAAGGCCAACTCTTCGAGCGAATAGAAGAGAATCCGCAGCAGTTTCCGATTATGTACAAAGACGTTCGCAGGGCGTTAATGCGCCGCTTTCCGGTTGCGACCTGGTTTCGTCTTACAGGATACCGTGGGCTTGTCATCGCGATTATTGACCTGCGTCGTCGGCCAGGCCTTTGGCAAACACGGCAGCTGACCGACGAGCCCTGATCAACGCCTGCGAGAATTTTTTCCGCTGATATAATACGCGCCCCGTCAGGCCGCTCCCGGCCTGAAAACAGCACCCGGCCTTGCGCTCCAGCGCTTGCGACCAGCCTACATCGTCGGAAGAAACTATGAGTCTCTACAGCGAATACCTGCAAGAAATCGAAACCCGCAAGGAACAGGACCTGCACCCGAAGCCCATCGAGGACGCGGCACTGGTCGCCGAGCTTATTGAGCAGATCAGGGACACGGAGAACGAGCATCGGGAGGATTCGCTTCACTTCTTCATCTACAACACCCTGCCCGGGACGACGAGTGCCGCGGGCGAGAAAGCAAAGTTCCTGAAGGAGATTGCCCAGGGCGCGGTCAGCGTCCCGGAGATCACGCCGGAGTTTGCGTTCGAGCTGCTTTCCCATATGAAGGGCGGCCCGTCAATCGAGGTGCTGCTGGACCTGGCGTTGGGTGAGGACGCAGACACTGCCTCGAAGGCAGCGGACGTACTGAAAACCCAGGTGTTCCTCTATGAGGCTGACACCGATCGGCTGGAAGCGGCCTACAAGGCCGACAGCGCGATCGCCAAAGACATCCTCGAGAGCTACGCAAAGGCCGAGTTCTTCACCGAGCTTCCCGAGCCGGAAGCCGAGGTCAAGGTTGTTACATACGTTGCGGCAACCGGTGACGTGTCGACCGACCTCCTGTCGCCCGGCAACCAGGCTCACTCTCGTGCCGACCGCGAGCTCCACGGCAAGTGCCTGATGGCGCCGGAAGACCAGGCGGCAATTGCAAAGCTCAAAGAGCAGCATCCCGACAAGCGGGTCATGCTGGTTGCCGATAAGGGCACGATGGGCGTGGGCTCCTCGCGCATGTCCGGCGTGAACAACGTGGCGCTCTGGACCGGCGTGCAGGCGAGCCCGTACGTGCCGTTCATCAACATCGCGCCGATCGTCGGCGGCACGAACGGCATCTCGCCGATCTTCCTGACCACCGTCAGCGTGACCGGGGGCATCGGCATCGACTTCGGCAACTGGGTGAAGAAGGTCGACGCCAACGGTGAACCGGTGCTGGACGACGACGGTGAGCCAGAGCTTGTGCAGCTGTTCTCGATAGACACCGGCACCGTCCTGACGATCAACCTGAAAGACAAGAAGCTCTATAACGAAGACGGCTCCAAGGAGCTCAGCGATATCTCCTCGGCGCTTACGCCGCAAAAAGTGGAGTTCATCAAGGCGGGCGGTTCCTATGCTGTGGTCTTCGGCAAGAAACTGCAGACCGTGGCCGCGGGCATCCTCGGCATCGAGGCGCCGCAGGTCTACGCCGCCTCGAAAGAAATTTCGCACGACGGCCAGGGCCTGACGGCGGTCGAGAAGATCTTCAACAAGAACGCCGTTGGCGTCACGCCCGGCAAGGTGCTGCACGCCGGTTCCGACGTTCGCGTAAAGGTGAATATCGTCGGCTCCCAGGACACGACCGGCCTCATGACCTCGCAGGAGCTGGAGATGATGGCGGCCACCGTCATCTCGCCGACGGTCGACGGCGCCTACCAGTCCGGCTGCCACACGGCTTCCGTCTGGGACCGCCGCGCGCAGGTCAACATTCCGAAGCTGATGAGCTTCATGCACGACTTCGGTTTGATCACGGGTCGCGACCCGAAAGGCGAATATCACGCGATGACTGACGTCATCCACAAGGTGCTGAACGACATCACTGTGGACGATTGGGACGTCACCATCGGTGGTGACTCGCATACGCGTATGTCCAAGGGAGTGGCCTTTGGCGCCGACTCCGGTACCGTTGCCCTCGCGCTCGCCACCGGTGAGGCCACCATGCCAATCCCCGAGTCCGTGAAGGTCACCTTCAAAGGTACGCTGAAGGACCACATGGACTTCCGCGACGTCGTCCACGCCACCCAGGCGCAGATGCTGGAG
>CAZFVT010000321.1:0-4592 GCA_964522355.1 uncultured Woeseiaceae bacterium
TAGGTCGGCACGACGCCGAAGCAAACGATCGCTCCCTCAGCCGCCGACTTGGTACCGTATTCAACGGCACTGCAAAAAGCATCAACGTCACTGATAACGTGATCCGCGGGCATGATCAGTACCTGCGGTTCTTGGCCTTCTCGAGCCCCGTCGAGCGCGAGTAGGGCCACCAGCGTCGCCGCCGGCGCGGTATTCCGCCCGGAGGGTTCGAGGACCACCCGGGCGCTTCCTGGCACATGACTCAGCTGTTCCGCGACAAGAAAGCGATGCCTTTCGTTGCAAACTACGAGCGTCTCATCAATGGATACCGTGCTGCTCTGCAGTCTGAGCGCCGTTTCCTGAAGCATGGTTCGCTCGCCACAAATGGGTAGCAATTGCTTCGGGTAGCCTGCTCGCGACATTGGCCACAGGCGGGAACCTGAGCCACCGGCGAGGATCACTGGGACTATGCGGGACATGGGGGTTTCGGCCACAACCAAGAGGCCGCTATTTTACAATGTTCGTCCGGCGCCCACCCTAGACCTGGTTCTCATTCGCGGGCTGATTGCTGCGTCCGATGGCGAAATATTTCAGACCTAGCTCAGACATCAGGCCCGGGTCATAAAGATTACGGCCGTCGAACACAACAGGATCTGCCAGCCTGGACTTAATGAGTTCAAAATCCGGGCTCCGAAACTCCTGCCATTCGGTCTGGATGACGAGCGCCGATGCGCCCTCCAGCACCTCCGCGGCGCTGTCACAAAAAACCAAGCCTTTCTGATCGGGATAGATGCGACGGGTTTCGTCCATGGCCTCCGGGTCATAGGCCCTGACTGACGCACCGGCCTTCCACAACGCCTCCATGAGCACGCGACTGGACGCCTCACGCATGTCATCGGTCTTGGGCTTGAACGACAAGCCCCACAAAGCGATGGTTTTTCCGGTCAGATCACCACCGTAAAAGCCAGAAATTTTCTCAAATAACCGCGCCTTTTGACGATTATTCACGGCTTCAACGGCGTTCAAAAGCGCCGCGTCGTAACCGAGTGTAGCTGCAGACTGCCCCAGCGCACGTACGTCCTTCGGAAAACAGGACCCCCCGTAGCCCGCCCCTGGATAGATGAAGTGGTAGCCGATGCGTGGATCGGATCCAATGCCAATCCGGACGGCCTCAACATCCGCTCCGCAAAGCTCCGCGATATTCGCAACTTCATTCATAAAGCTGATCTTTGTGGCCAGCATCGCGTTAGCGGCATACTTGGTAAGCTCCGCCGAACGAATGTCCATTGTAATCAGTCGATCATGGCTACGATTGAAGGGTTCGTATAGGGCCTTCAGCAGCTCCGCCGTTCGAGGATTGTCTGTGCCGACCACGATACGATCCGGCTTCATGAAGTCATCAATTGCCGCCCCTTCCTTCAGAAACTCAGGGTTCGATACGACGTCGAACTCCTGCGTTGATGAGCGTTTCGCGAGAGTCTCCTGGATTCGAGCCCGAACCTTGTCAGCCGTGCCAACGGGCACCGTCGACTTATCGACGACAATCCGATAGTCATTCATGGTCTCACCAATGGACTGTGCCACAGCAAGGACATGCTTTAGGTCGGCAGACCCATCTTCATCTGGCGGTGTACCCACGGCGATAAACTGGAACAGGCCGTGGTCTACGCCTTTCTTGACGTCAGTCGTAAACTCGAGTCGTCCAGCCGCCATGTTCCGGGCTATGTAATCGTCCAAACCCGGCTCATAGATCGGCACCTCACCCTGATTCAACCGGGCAGTTTTCTCCTCGTCGATATCGACACAGACAACGTGATTACCCATTTCGGCCATGCAGGCCCCAGTGACTAGCCCGACGTAGCCGGAGCCGAAGATAGTTAGATTCATCGCAATAGGCTTCTAGACGCGAAAACAGCGGGAGTATACCCACCGTATGTAAATAATGGAGGACAAAGTTGGAAGTAGGGCTTCGAATCGAGAAACAGTTCTCGAAACGTAGCCGGCGTTCATCACGTTTGAGAAGAGCACGTGAATAGCTCAGCGAAAACGACTCAGAATCAGGCGGCCCTGCGATCCTCGTCGTATTCCGGCATCGCCATCCGAACAAAAGCACTCCGCCTCTTAAATCGGGCAAGCTTGGCGACTTTACGAATCAGCATCCACTGAGACAGACCTACAGCCGCCCACATTGCAAACACCACATATTCGGGAACGCCTGAGAAGTGACCAACTAGCCCTAGGCCCATGTAACTCACTTGCAGGAGCGTGAGGATGCCGAGCGATGCACGCACGCTAAAGCCACCCCTCGCCAAGATGTGATGAAAGTGATCCCGACCAGGTTGAAACGGTGACCTTCCCTTGCGAATCCTTCTGACAAAGCAGGTGAAGAGATCGTAAATGGGCAACGCCGCAAACCACAATCCGACGGCTGGTGAGATGACAGGCTCGCTGCCCTGAGAGACGAGAGTAATACAAACCACCGCCAGGAAGCCGACGAAAGTGCTTCCGGCATCGCCCATGAATGTGCGAATTCGTCGGTTGTGTGTTGTCGGGAAATTGAAACACAGGAATCCGAGCGTCACGGCAATTCCCAGTATTGCAACCTGCCCTGGGAAACTGCCGTAGCCGGCCAGGGCCGCTGCGGGTCCCAATGCCAATATTGCCATCGTACCGGCGAGACCGTCAGCGCCGTCAACAAGATTGAATGCGTTAATGACGCTGATCGCGATAAGAGCGGTAATTGGGAGTGACAAAACCCCTAGGCCGAACGCACCGAAACCGAAGATGTTCCCGAGCGTCTCTATGCGAACGTCAGCCCCGAAAAAAACGAGCAAAACGACGAGCATCTGGGCGCCCATTCGGACGCCAGCCGGCAAAGGGGTCCGGTCGTCTATGACGCCGATAAAAACCAACACGGCGCCAGCAAGCAAGATTGGAACGTAACTTGGATTGAACTCGACCAGGGCAACCGACAGCGCAAAGGCCCCGAACATAGCCACTCCGCCGATTATGGGAACCGCGCCAATGTGTTGCTTGCGTCCGCCGGGTGTGTCGACAAGACCATGGCTAATGGCCAGCGGACGAATCGCAAGTAGCAGCACGGCAGTCGCCATGAACGCAACAGCAAAAGCTGGAATCAACAAAGTGGCGGAACCCCTTAATTTCTCTGGCATTTAGATGGCTGGGCGTCCCTCCCAGCCTCAGGTCGTAACCTGAGCAAACACCCCCCTACGAGTACGAACGCAAAGTAGCTAGATTCGTTGACGGAAATGTTACAAGAAAAGGCATCCGAAACAAATACTTGGTCGAAAAGTGCCAACTACAGCACAGAACTGTCGGAATAACGCGAGAAAGGTGCCCGCGCTCGACAACGATCCCCCGCTCAAGGCTAGGCGCAACGATTCAGATGCTGCAGCAAAATATCCGCCAGCCTTGACCGATCGTGATCATTGGCGGCAGCGGCCGCATTTCCCGCGTAAGACGATACCAAATCGGAATCCTGGGCCCACCGTTTTACAATCGCGGCGAGTGCCGCTGGGTCTTCGGGCGCGATCCACTCACCCGCGCCTGCGCTGCGTACGATCTCAGCTGCCTCACCGTCCGGTTGCGCAATAATGATCGGCTTTCCCATGCCGAATGCCTCGAAGATCTTCGAGGGGATGACCGTTGAGAATACGGGATCGTCTTTTAGGTGTACAAGGGCTGCGTTGGTCACACTCCAAAGTGCCGGCATTTCCGCCTTGGGCACAGAATCGTGCAGAACTACATTCTCAAGATTCTCGCTTTCGACGCGCCGCTGAATGACTGCCTTCTCTGCTCCGTCGCCTACAAGAAGAAACACTACGCCAAGCTCATCTTTCAACAGGGAAGCCGCGTCTAGTACGTTACCCAGCGCATGAGCCATACCATGTGTACCCAGGTAGGAAACGACGAATCGATCCGCAACATCGTATCTCTCTGCGGTTGCACTGGATTTCTCACAGGGCTTGAATCGTTCGCGATCGACTCCGTTTCGAACAACGACCATCTTTTCTCGCGGAATGCCCCTGTACTCGAGATCGTCGACAAATGACTCAGTAACAGAAACAATCAATTGTGCTCGTCGATACAGGAATAGCTCGAGAGCTTCCAGCAGCCGGATAGCAATTCCACTACGCATGGCGCCGACGGTGACTATTGATGCCGGCCACAGATCACGCAACTCGAACACGAAAGGCCGCCATTTTAAAATGCTCAATAGCCATGCCCCGCACGCAGCGAAAAACTGCGGTGACGTCCCGACGACCACGGACGGACGAGGCTCGAAGAGTCCGAAGAATACGGCGGACACCATAAAGGATAGGTAATCGAAAATTCGCGTCGCGAATCCCTCATTGCCCGAAATGAAGGTTTTCACTCGTACTACCTTGATACCGTCGACCGTTTCAGTACTTCGCCAGCGATTCTCGTAACCGCTGTGCACGATCCCGCGCGGAAAGTTCGGAGCGCAGGTGATCACAGTGACCGACGCGCCAGCCTCAACCCAGCGCTTCGCATGCTCATAAGTCCGGGACGCCGGCGCGTTTACCTCCGGTGGAAAATTGTCCGATAGAAACAGAATCTTCATTCCGGCC
>CAZFVT010000322.1:0-4587 GCA_964522355.1 uncultured Woeseiaceae bacterium
GGCACGCAGGGCGGCAGCGCCCGCGGCGTCGCCGCGCGCATCGATGACGTCGGCCAACAACAGCTGACGATCGACGTTGTCGAGATGATTTCGGCCGATAGATTCTGCGGTCATCTCGATGGCCTGGGTCAGCAGGCGTTCAGCGGCGTCCCATCGCGATTCGGCAAGCTCAACCTGGGCGAGACCCGTTAAGGCCTGGGCTGCCGTCGGGTGTTCGCCGCTTTGGTTTGCTCGCATAATCTCGAGCGCGGTTTCAAACTCGCTGCGGGCCTCGGCGAGTTTATCAGCGCGCCGCAAGACGTCTGCCAGATCCACGCGGGCGAGTTGCGTAAACGTGTTGTCTGCGCCAATCGTCTGTTCCCGAATAACGAGACCTTCACGCATCAGTTGCTCGGCGGTATCGACATCGCCGCGGTCGCGCGCCACCTTGCCTAAACCGACAAGCGTAACGCTGCGATCGAAGTGGCCAGCGGGCTTGTCGATGGCCTGATAGATGTCCTGGGCCCGTTGGAACGCCGCGTTGGCCTCGGCGGTCGCGCCCAGGTTTGCCAGCAGGTCGCCATGACCGTTCAGCCAGTAGGCGACGGTGTCGTTGACTTGCCCGGTAAGCGCCTCCTGCATCCCGATCAGTTTCAAAAACATTTCGTGCGCATCACCAAATCGGCCAATCTTGCCCAGCGCATGGGCCAGCGAGTACATGGTCTGCGGCAATTGTCGGTCCCGGCCGTCGCTGGCCCGTTCGCGAATGCTAACCGCGCGATCCAGAAACTCGATGGCCGATTGGTAGTCGCCAAGATCGATGTAGTTGATGCCCATGTTCTGCACGTTGTTCGCCAGGCGCATATCCGCTTCGCCGTAGAGCGTTTCCTTGACGGCCAGAATCCGCGCCTCGTATTCCATGGAAAGGCCGGGATCGCCGATAACCTGGTAGTAGGTGCTGAGCTGTTCGTAGGGACAGTTGAGCCGGAGGTCTGTTTTATCCAGCAGGGATTCAAGTATGAGTCGCGATTCCTCGGCTTGCTCGTACATGGTCTTGTAGTCGCTGTTGCGGTAGTGCAAATAGGCGGATTCGCACTGCACCTTGCCGTAGGCCACTGAGCGTTCTCCAAACGCATCGCGGGCAACAACTCTGGCACGGTCCAGTATCGCAATGCCGTCCTCGTAGCGCCCCTGGACCACCCGGACGAGAGAGAGTGCATGAAGGGTGTCAAGGTGGTCTTGGGATGCATCAGTGGTTTCGAAGATGGCGATGGCCTCATTGAGCAAAGTCTCGGCGCGATCGCCCTGGCCAGTATTGTTGAGCACCCGGCCAATGGTGGTCAGCAGGCGGGCGCGTACCACGGGCGAGAGGTTGTCGTCGCTAGTGACGTTTTCGGCGCCGGTGGTAACGAGCTCCGCTACCGTGAGTGCTTCACGACTGCGTCGATACGGGTCGGAACCCACAAACAGGCCGGTCAGAAACTCGGCGGTTTGCTCCGCAACTTCGCGCTCGGTGTTCAATCGCGCGGTGTAAAACGCGGTGAGACCGACCGCCGAGAGGACGAGCAGGGTCGCCAGACTAACCGCCACGCGGTTACGGGCGATGAACCGGCTGGCGCGATACGAGAGGGTGTCGCGACGCGCGCTAATCGGGAGCTGGCCGAGGTACCGCTGAATGTCTTCGCGCAAGGCATCGATGGTAGCGTAGCGGCGCTCGGGCTCTTTGCGCAGCGCTTTCAGGAGAATGGTATCGAGATCGCCGCGCAGCGCTTTCGTTTGTCGCGATGACCGTTGCGCAGAGACTGGGTTATCGGATCGATTGACGGCGCTGCTGGGCAGTTCTGCCGGCGTCGACAAGATCGCGTTTTCAATATCGCGGGGGTGGTCGCTGGTTGGCGTATAAGGCAGACATCCGGTTAGTAAGCGGTACAGCAACAAGCCGACGCCATAAACGTCCGCCGCCGTGCTGATGGGCTGGTTACCGATTTGCTCGGGGCTGGCGTAGAGCGGAGTCAGTGCCCGCCACTCTGTGCGGGTCTGCTGGTTGTCGACGCCGTCCGTCGGCAACAGCTTGGCGATGCCGAAATCGAGCAGCCGCGGTGCGCCGCTCGCATCAATCAGGATATTGCTGGGTTTGATGTCGCGATGGATCACCAACTGGTTGTGGGCGTACTGCAAGGCATCGCATACGGTGACCACGAGCTGCAGGATCTGGTCGTTGCTGAGTTTTCGCTTTGCGCAGTGTTTCGCGATGTTCTCGCCTTCGATGTACTCCATCACGATGTAGGGCAGGCCATCGCCGGTAACGCCGCCATCAATCAGTCGTGCGATATTGGGGTGGTTCAGGGTCGCGAGAATCTGACGCTCGGCGACAAACCGCGCCTGGGCAACTTCATCAAATTTGTGGCTGTGCATCACCTTAACGGCGACGCGCTGATCAAAATCCGCACCCTCTCGCTCGCCGGCATACACGGCACCCATACCGCCTTCCGCAATCTTTCGGGTAATTCGATAAGGCCCGATCGCCGTACCGATCAGCGTATCGGTGACGCGGGCGGAGGCTTTGGCAATCGCCTCGGAGAGTCCACCGGTTTGTTCGGAGTCGTAAGTCAGCAATTCACGCAATTCTGCGGCCAGGCTCGGGTCCCCCGCACACTGCTCGTCGATCCACTGCTCACGCGATTCAGCCGGTTGCGCGAGCGCATCGGCCAGCAGTCGATTCAGCGTTTGCCAGCGCTTGTTGTCTTCGGTCATGTCGGGTGCTCGGTCGTGCGGCGATTATGGCGTCAATGGGGATAGCAGCATACGCGCTCGAAACCGGTCATGAGAACCGGCCTGTAAGGCCAGATTTCAGTAAGCGAGCAAGGAATGGCGAGAGTAAGGGTTGCCAGAAAAGGACAATCGCAATCAGGTTTATGCCGCACGGGCCTGTCGGCTATGAGAAAAGAACATCCCGGGTCGAATCTCGGCCAATCGGCACTTCCGACTTCCCAATAACTTCCGAATAGAGCCGATAGAGGTATTGGCCAAACAGCTTCTCGAGATCGCTTTGGCCTATGCAGCGTTTCAAAGGGGTCCGATATCCCGCACTCCGACAACCAGTTACGAATCGATCAGAACCCGGGCCACTTTGGCCAGATTCGAGCGGGTCGTATCAGGGTAATCCTCGGCTCTCCCGATATGAGACTGCTGTCTCAGACAACATAATCTCCTCTTCTTAGGATCTGGGTTGGTCCTCGAAGAGGATTTAATCATTCTCCTCAAAGAATTAATTGCAGCACCGATTGAGTCGTCCAGCCTGATCATCGCTGATCCGTTTAACGACATCGATCGCGACTTTCTCCTCAAGGAAGTCATCGGTCTCGCCAATGCAGAGGTCGAGGGGCCGCGCTATATCCTGTTCGGCGTCAATCCAAGCGGAGTCGAGGGCAGTTCGGTCGTCGGTGTCTCACCTGAGGCGATGACGCAGCTCAAGCGCTCGTGCAGGCTGGTTTCGGCCTTCGTCGATCCTGGCCTCGACCTTGCCTTCATGTTTGACAGCATTAACGGCAAGCTCGTCGGGGCGCTGGAGATCGATGGCTGCAACTTCGGTCCGTATTTCCTGGCAGAGGACCTCTCGGACGAGCTGCAACGCGGCGCGTGCTGGCGGCGGGAAGGGCGCGACCTGGTGCCGATCGAGCGAAGCGCTCTGATGAGCGGCGGTATGGCCATCGCCTCGGAGGAGACGCCGGAGCCGGAGCAGGATGCCGGAGACGTCCACCTCTCCATCGGCTTCGAAAGCGACGCCGAACTCGACTTTCTCGAAGTAGACGTTGCGGATACTTCCGATCCCCCGTTTTCTAACGAGTCCGGGGGTGCCGGCAAGACGGGGCAAACGCCGCTCGACTTTACGCAGACGATGGTCGGCAAACTGCTCGAAAAAGCCGCAAAGCGACGCGAATCGGATTCCCCGGAAGACCGCCCGGACAGTTCTCCGGATACCGGTGCGACCGATAGCCAGGCGCTGAGCATGCAGGTCGCCGAGTCGGCCCGGAAGCACTACTACCTTGAGGAACGCGCCGCCAGGATCGAGATCTTCCTTCGCAACCACAGCAGCTTTGATGTCAATGACCTGACCGTCGAGATCGGATTTCCTCGTGTCCCCGGCTTTGAGATCGCTCACAGGCTCTACCCCAATCCGTTCGACAAATCGTCACAGCAAGCGCTGCGAAACCTGCGTTATCCCGAGGTTTCCCTGAAGGACCAGGCGACAATCGTCAGCGCCCGGATTGACTCGCTGTCCTCTGCCAGCTCCTGCCCGCTGTTTCGCACGCCGCTGCGAATCGCAGTCGGTCCGGAATCTCTGGGCAGGAAGATTGCCCTCGATTACCGGGTTAAGGATTCGACTGGTCAGCAGCTCATTGCTGGCCGACTCAAGATGCGGCTTGGATCCTTGTCGGCAAAGGCCGCGGGTCAGGCCGAAGAGCGAGAGCACAAACGGAACGTCGACGAACAAGCCCCGACTGAATAGAGCCTGATCCCACGCTTTCTCGCAGTAAGCGGAGCGTGCACGGGTCAGCTTGTTCGGAGTGGGCGATGGGTACCTGTATTCGTGTTCCAACTTCCGCT
>CAZFVT010000323.1:0-4571 GCA_964522355.1 uncultured Woeseiaceae bacterium
GCCAACAACGCCTTGAAAAATGGCTTGTTACCGATCGTCGTCGATGCGGACACCGCAGCGCGTACCTCGACCGTCGCTCTTCTGCGTGAACTTGGTCATGACGTTGTTGAGTCCGGCAGCGCTCGCGAGGCGCTTGCCGTCTTCGACAAACAGCGACCTGACCTTATGGTCGTGGAGTGCGATCTGCCGGATTCAACGGGCCTTAACGTCCTGAGCCGCGCAAAAAGCCAGGGTGAAGGTTCGACGGCACGCGTGGTCATGATCGGTGACCGCGAGCGCTTCGACGAACTCGCCGAAGCCCTGGATGCGGGCGCCGACGACGTCATCGCCAAGCCGCTCGACCCGGCGGAACTTGCCGCACGGGTGGGCGTCTGCCTGCGTCGTCCGCCTGCCAGCCAGACCCCCGGCGAGCTGAAGGTCGGCGGAATCACCATAGACAGCGCCGGCCAGCGGGTCTTCGTCGACGGTGACCCCATTATTCTCGCGCCGCGTGAGTATTACCTGCTGCTGTTTTTCCTGGAGAACCGCGAGCGGGTATTCACGCGCGACCAGCTCCTGGGCGAAGTCTGGGGCAAGCAGGCCGATGTCGGCGCAAGAACCGTCGACGTGCATGTGCGCCGCCTCAGAAGTCTCCTCGAACCCTACGGCTACGACAGCTTCCTGCAAACGGTGCGGGGCAGCGGTTACCGGTTCTCATCGGCACCGGACGCCACCGATGTGCCGCCCCTAAACGGCGGCTACGGTTACCCGGGGGACTGATCCCGCTCGCGGTTCCTGAAACGTCCTGAATCTGCAGCCCACGTCGCTGAGCGTCGCAGAAACTTGCCGTATAATTTGCGGTCCAATGCTCCTGGCAGCCATCGCGCCGGTAACCGCATCATGGGCACTCAATTCCGCCAGCTTGTTCGTCAGATTTCCGTACGCACGGCCTCCGTGGGGCTGGCGGCGTCGCTGGGTATGGTCGCCTGCGCGACGCCGCGTATCGCCCAGGTTTCCGTTGCCGAAACGGACTTGCACCTCAAGAGCGTTCTGGGCCTCGATACCTGCCGCGACGCGCTTGCCCGCGGCGCTTCAGGGGATGCGCCGGGCCTGGATCCGGGGAGCATCCGCCTCACCAACTGGAACGTCGAAAAGAAAGCGGACCCGAGCTGGCGCTCTGACCTTGATCGTCTGAGTCCGGGTGCTGATCTCATCCTGCTTCAGGAAGCCTCCCTCCGGGAGGATACGATCAACGAACTGGACGCAACTCTGTTCTGGTCATTTGCACCGGGCTATCGTTCCAATGAACAGGTAAGCGGTGTGATGACTTTGTCCACTGTCAATCCCGTTACGCGCTGTAGCCTGGTCTCCATGGAGCCGTTTCTGCGCACGCCAAAGGCCACCAACATCACCCAGTTCAGCCTCAAGGGTCGCGATGAAACGCTGGTCGTCGTGAACATGCACGCAGTGAATTTTTCTTTCGGTCTTCGTTCGTTCAAGGAACAGTTCGAGGAGGTTCGTCAGTCACTTGCTCGCCACGACGGGCCGGTGGTTCTGTCCGGCGATCTCAATACCTGGCGCGCCGGCCGACAGGCAGTCGTTGATGAACTCGCCGAGGATCTTGGGCTCGTCGCCATAAACTTCGACGAGGACTATCGCGTCAGTCGTTTCGGTCGACAGCTCGACCACATTCTCGTGCGCGGCCTGCAGCCCGTTAACGCGACGACCTACGACGTATCAACCTCAGATCACAACCCGATGAGCGTAGACCTTCGCTTTCCGTCGCGAACGCTTGCGCTGACCGCTGCCGAGTAGTGCTCATGTTTATGAATCGAATCCTGACGATAACCGCCATCCTGACAGCCGCTCTCGGGCTCGAGGGCTGCGTGGTGAACCCGGTGACCGGCGATCGCGAGCTCGGGCTGGTGACCGAGGCGAGCGAGCTGCAGCTAGGCGAGCAAAACTATTTTCCGATGCAGCAGTCGCAGGGCGGCGTATATGACGTGGACCCGGAGCTCACCGCCTACGTCAACGAGGTTGGCCAGCGGCTGGCTGCGGTCAGCGATCGCCCCTTGCCCTACGAGTTCGTCGTCCTTAATAACGGCGTGCCGAATGCCTGGGCACTCCCCGGCGGCAAGATCGCGATCAATCGTGGTCTGTTAACGGAGCTGCAGTCGGAAGCCGAGCTGGCTGCCGTACTCGGTCATGAGATTGTGCATGCGGCCGCTCGCCACTCGGCGCAGCAGATGGAGCGCGGCATGTTGCTGCAGGGGCTCGTCGTGGCTTCCGCCATCGCAACCAGCGACACCGGCTATGGCGATCTCGCGGTGGGCGGCGCCAGCGTCGGTGCGCAGTTGATCAACCAGGCCTACGGGCGCGAGGCTGAGCTTGAGTCGGACAAATACGGCATGCGCTATATGTCGGCTGCCGGCTACGACCCGCAGGGCGCTGTCTCCCTGCAGGAGACGTTTGTTCGCCTCAGCGAGGGCCAGCAGATGGACTGGATAACCGGGTTGTTTGCCAGTCATCCGCCGTCGGTCCTGCGCGTGCAGGAAAACCGCCGCATCGCGGCCAACCTGCCGCAGGGTGGTGAGATTGGTGCGGACAGGTACCAGGCCGTGCTGAAAAAGACGCGCGATGCGATTCCGGCCTATGAAGCTTACGAGGAGGGTCGCAAGGCGCTCGCCGAGAAGGACACGGCAACGGCGGTGGCGCGTGCGGAAACGGCTATCGGGCTGTTCCCCGACGAGGCCAACTTCTATGCGCTTCGCGGCGACGCGCGCTACATGGACGAGGAATACGACATGGCGCGGACCAACTACAGCAGCGCGCTACGACGCCGGGACGATTTCTTCTACTACCATCTGCAGCGCGGCCTGGCGAACCGCCAGCTCGGCAATGATGATGAGGCGGTCACCGATCTTGAGAGCAGTCTCAGACTGCTGCCGACGGCACCGGCGCATTACGCGCTCGGTACGATCGCCGAAGAGCGCGGCGACGCGGAGCGGGCGAGGGTGCACTACGAGGCTGCCTCCGGAGGCAGCGGCGATGTTGCCAACGCTGCGCGATCGAGCTTTGTCCGGCTGGATATCGATGAGAACCCGGATCGCTATGTGTCACGCCGCTGCGACGCGGGTTCCAACGGTAACCTCATCGTTTCCCTGCGTAATGACACTACCCGCGCCTTGGCGGAGATCGGCATTGTCATTCAGTACACCGGTAACGACGGGCGGCAGCGGGCCGTTGAGCGCCGTTACCGGCGAAGCCTCGCCTCCGGCGGCATAGCGCGACTCGATACCGGGCTCGGGCCCTATGTCCAGGGTAGTCGCTGCCCCGTCAGCGTAACGTCGGTGAGCCTGGAGCAATGAGGCCGCTCGGCATCAGTATCTTGTTGGCGTTGATTCTCGGCAGCAACGCTGTTGCTGACGAAGCCACCATGAACGCCGAGATTGACTATCTGCTGGAAACGGTGGCGACCAGCGGCTGCACCTTCATCCGCAACGGCAGTGAGCATGACGCCGATGCGGCGCGCGATCACCTGGCACTGAAGCGTCGACGCGGCAAGCGCTATTTCGACTCGGCCGAGGAATTCATTGAGCGTATCGCCAGCAAGAGCTCCTGGAGTGGCAAGGCATACCGGATTCGCTGCGAGGACAACGAAGTTACTGCGCAGAGCTGGTTCGAGGCCGCACTGGCGCGCCATCGCTCGACAGCGGATGGGGCTTCAGATCCCTGAGCGCCAGATCTCGCTTTGGTCGATCGATCGATCGCGGTGCATCAGGATCCACTCGGCGTGTTCGTCGAGGCAGGATCCTCCCAGGGCTCTGAGGATTTGCCGGCGTTCCCGGTTCCTGTCGGCGTTCTCGAGGCGTCGCCGGGCGTTGTGGAAGATGCGCAGCATGAATTCGTACTGCTTGATGAGCTCCTGCTCTCCGGTGCTGTGTGCGTAGCCCTGGCGTATGCCGACTAACAGGAGCACCGAGCCCATGCTTGCGAGCAGCACGTCACCGAGATTGCCCGGCAGCCCGTCCCCGCCGAGTATGATGACCAGAACAGCGATGACGCTGAAGAGCAGGCCAAACAGCGACAGGCGCTCTGTGGTTCGGTTCTTGGCCACTCGCTCCGCCGCCTTCTTGCGGTAGTAGCCCAGCTGCCCGCTGTCGTCGTCGCCAATCCACTCGGCCAGCACAAACTTTAGCGCTCGCTTGCTGGTCATGGGCATAGCGTCAACCCGCGTACCGGCAACCCGCATGATGTTTCGTATCCAGCCGAGCTCCGGATCCTGGGTTTGCAGGAAGTTGTCGTGGGTAAACTTGGATTCGCTCTCGCTGTTGACGCCGGCCGCGGCCCAGTAGAACTGCACGCGAAGCCCTTCCGCGAGGGTGCGGTAGTCCAGGTATTTGCGATTCCAGGCTGCCTTCACGGCCCAGCGCTGGATGCCAAATGCTGCGGCGAAAAAGCCCAAGAACAGCAGCATGAGCGTCGTCGAGGCCGATAGGTCCGTGTAGAGAATGAACATGAGACCCATCATCGCGGCCAGGAAGTGCGTTGACTTCAGCGTTCGATGGACGCGCTTCTGGTAGTGGATTGCC
>CAZFVT010000324.1:0-4560 GCA_964522355.1 uncultured Woeseiaceae bacterium
TGGGCAATGATCGCCTCACGATCGCCCTCGGCCTCGGCGAACACGGTCAGGTCGGGCTGCGGCGTCAGCGAGCGGGTGGCGTCGGCCAGCGTCCGGACCTGGTCGCTGAACGCCCGACGGTAGTCCTCATTGCCGCCCAGTCCCTGGACGATAACCACCACGGAATCGGCAAGCGCCGGCACTGCCGCTACCAGCAGCAAGGCAGAGAGCAAAACCCTGACCCGGCGCGACATCATATTGATCCCCAGCGGCGGCGCAGCAGCCATTCGCCGGCCTTGAGCAGCAACAGCAGCAGGAAAAATGCGGGCGCGTCCCAGATCGCGCGGGTCTCGATTTCGGTGATGCCGGCCGTCGAGAACCGCAAGAGGTCAGGCAGGTTGCCTAGGCTGTCCTCGTCGAGGGCCTCGCCGCCGGTCGCTGCAGACAGGCGCCCCAGCAGGCCGGGATCAGCACGAATGCCGAACTGTTCGGTCTGTCCTGTCTCGTAGCTCAGGCTGGAGCGCGCGGTTGCGACCGGCTCGTCGTCTCGTGCGGCAACCGCCTCAGCGAAGTAGCTGCCGGACACGCCGGGGTCGACCTGGCCCAAGAACACGCCGGCTTCGGCCGCGGAAGGTTCCAGGTTGACCGTGTAGCTCTGTCCGCTTTCGGAGGCGACCACGGCCGACACCACGATGTCGGTTTGCGGTACAAAAGCCTCGTCGCGGAACTCGGCGCGAAGATCAATGCCGCGCGGTGTTGACGTCGTCGTCAGCGACGTTGCCTGCGGCGCTCCTGCCACCAGGCTGCGCATGAGCTGTCGCCAGAATCGCTCGTGGCGCAGGTCCTCGACCGGCAGGCTCATCTGCCAGCGCCAGGTGCCGCCGGTGGCCAGGATGTAGGTGCGACCCCGGCCGTAGGCCTGAGTCAGAAACAGCGGAGAATCGCCTTCGGCCGTGGTGACGTTGACCAGCGGTACGGCGGCCGGTTTTAGCTCACCGACCAGCTGATAGTCGGCGACCGCGGGCAGGCTCAGCCACTGACGCTGGTTATCGTCATCGTCGGTCGCGAATTTCAGGATGGGCGAGTCGGCGCCCTGTGGCGTCAGCGATACCGGCACCTGCACCCGGCGGAAGGAGTCGACCTCGATGGCCGGCAGCCGGGCGGGCAGCGCGTCGGCAACAGCCGTCTGTCCCCAGCCGCCGTTGCCGAGCCCGTGCAGGCCGCCGAGCATCAGCAGGGTGCCGCCGCGTTCGGCAACAAAATCGCGAATCATGATCAGCTGATCGGGCGTGAGGCTGGCGGCTTCGACGCTGCCGATAATGAGGGCGTCGTAGGTGAAGAGTTCGCTGCGTTCGGTGGGGAAACCGTCGGCGAGCTGTTCTGCGGACTCGATGCCCTGGCGGTAGAACTTGTTCGGACTGACGCGCAGCAGCGATTCCAGCCGAAGGTCGCGGTCGTCCGTCAGGGCACGCCGCATGAACTTGTATTCCCAGCGCGGCTCACCTTCGAAGTACAGCACGCGGTAGCTGTCATCGATGACGTCCACCAGGCGCGCCCGGCGGTTGTTGCCATACTCGAGTTCGCCCTCGACGCCGTCGATGGAGAACTCGAGCTCATGGGGGCCTGCGGCGCCCAGCTCGAAATCCACCGTCACGCTCGATGAGGTCGCGCCGGCGTCGAGCGCCACCGGCACCGACGCCAGAAGGTTGTCGCCGTCATAAACCTTAAGCTGGGACTCGGCCGCACCGTCATGACGAATGCTGACGCGAGCAGACACCTGGCTGTCCGGCAGGACTTCCGCCGGCAGCACTACGTTCTCGAGCTCGAGATCGTTGGCGAGCGTCGCGCTGCCAACGGCCAGGCTATGAATCGGCACGCCGAAAGCGCCGAGCTCGGCGAGCAGGCTGGCATCGAGCCCGCCGCTCGTGTCCGCGCCGTCGGAGGCAACGATCAGCGCGGCCAGCGGTTCGCGCCGGGCATCGCCGAGAATGCGCCGCAGGGACTCGCCGATGCTGGTGGCCTGGCCGCCGGGCTCCAGCCCGTCAAAGGCGTCCAGCTCGCGAGCGTTCTCGTCGAAGGCGTAGTGCTGCACGGCAAAGTTGAGCGGCGCGCTGGCTTCGACCGCGCCATCGAGCAGGCGACGGGCAACGTCAATACGCCGGCCGTTGTCGTCAATGGCCATACTGGCCGAGGTGTCCAGGACCACCGCAATGGCGTTTTGCCCTTCGCGCAGCTGTTCGGTCTTGAGCGCCGGCTGTGCAAGCAGCCAGAGTGCCAGCGCCACCATCGCGGCCTGGAATGCGCCGATGGTGATGAGCCTCAAGGGCGACAGCGCACGGCGGCGGTTGTAAAGAAATGCGCCAATCGCAAACAGGGCCACGACGGCAAGCGCGCTGGCCAGCCACTCTGGCCAGGGCCCGGTATAAATCAGTTCGCTGCGTGCGTAGAGATCACGCGGATATTTGAAGATCAGTTCGAACAATGTCGTCCCTGGCGAATTCCTTGCCTAATCGTCGGATGCGGCCAGCGCTAGTGGGTCATGGCGTACACGAGGTAGTTGATACCAAAGCGGTACGCAAGCGCGGTCATGTTTTCCGGGTAATCGGGCCAGTCGGCGTGCTCCCAGGCATCGCCAATGTCCATGTTGTGATTGATGGCCACCATCAGGCGCCCTTCGTCGTCGTAGATCCCGCGCCAGTGAGGATTGATGCCGCCCTTTTCGTAGGTGACGCCGGACCATCTGTACTGCGCTGAGGGTATCTGGATGCGATGGTCGAGGTCGTAGACGACGTGGAAGGCGGCATCGCCCTCAGGAATATCGACGATGGGCCGATCCGGGAACACGCGCTCCATGGAGGCAAGGAACGTCGCCCACTCGAACGGGCCGTGAAAATCGTCGACCATCAGAAAACCGCCGCGCAGCAGATAATCCCGCAGGTTGGCTGCTTCGCTTCTGCCCAACTGCCAGTTGCCAACCTCAACGGCATAGATCCACGGGTAGTCGAAAATATTCTCGTCGGACGGCGCGAGAATATGGCCTCTCAAGGCAACGTCGATCCGCGTTAGTCGATCAATGCCGCGCGAAAAATGATGCTCGGCATCCGGCCAGTCGGTTTGCCACATTTCACGTCGGCCCCACCGGCCACCGCTCATGCCGTTGCCGCGATAGGCGAGGCGCGCGAACTGAAATTCGGCCGGCGCTCCCTCGGAAGCGGCCCGTGATTCGAGCATCTGGCTGAGCGCATCGCTCGTCTGGGCCCGCACGACAGCGACGCCGGCAACGATAACGGCGAGGGCAACGGTCAGCAGGGCAGGACGGATTCGGGGCATCGGCGGCTGTCTGGCTTCTTGTTATAGGTGTGACTCCGATCCTACCCAATATATCCGGCAATTTTCGCTCTGCTGACAAAAAGGCATCACTTTCGCCTCAATGAGCTTGTCGAGCACCGTTACAAAGCGGTGTAATCCCACCTATGAGCACAGCATCCGGACCCCATGACATGGGCGGCCTCGAGGCAGGCCCGGTCGACCTGAGCGAGCACGACACCGCCTACTGGGAGTGGCAAATCGACGCCATGATCCGCCTGGCGATGAAGAAGGGCCTCTTTACAGATTTCGCCGAGCTGCGCGACGGCATTGAGCGCCTGGAGCCCGAGGACTACGAACGCTGCACCTACTACGAGCGCTGGGCCAAGTCGCTGGCGTACACCCTGGTCGACAAAGGCGTCTTCAGCGAAGCGCAGCTGAACGACAAGGTGGCAGAGATCGCGGCCCGGCAGGATGGCGCCGATGGCTGAGTCGCTGACGCCGAAGTTCGCGGTTGGCGATCGGGTGCGAATCGCCGATCGTACGCCGCCGGTGCATCATCGGGTGCCGGCCTATGCCAAAGGCCACTGCGGCGTCATCGAGCGGGTCTGCGGCCTGCACGGCCAGCCGGAGACCTATATTCGCGGTGACGGTGCGCCGCTGACCCGGCTGTATCGCGTGCGCATTCCGCAAACCGAGCTCTGGCCGGACTACGACGGTGAGAGCGGCGATGCGCTGGATATCGAGATCTTTGAACACTGGCTGGAGGCGGTCTGAATGAGCGGCGACCACGACCACGGGCACGATCATGACCGGACCTTTCAACCGGACCATCCGGAGCCGACCACGGAGGGCGCTCGGGTCGGCCTTGCGCTGCGCGAACTCCTGATCGAGTCGGGCGTCTACACGGCGGATGAAGAGCGAGACGTCATCGCCGCGATGTCAGGCGCCTCGCCGGAAAACGGCGCGCGCATCGCCGCCAAGGCCTGGACGGATGAAGCCTATCGCCAGCGTCTCCTGGAGGACGGCGGCGCGGCGATCCAGGAACTCGGCTACGACCTGTCACCGACGGAGTTTACGGTGATGGAGAACACGCCCAAGGTGCACAACGTGATCGTTTGCACCCTGTGTTCCTGCTATCCCCGCGCCCTGCTTGGCATGTCGCCGGCCTGGTACAAGTCGCGCGAGTACCGCTCCCGACTGGTCCGGGAGCCGCGGGCCGTACTTTCCGAGTTTGGTGTGACGCTCGGCAATGACGTCGAGGTTCGGGTGCAT
>CAZFVT010000325.1:0-4554 GCA_964522355.1 uncultured Woeseiaceae bacterium
ATCGTTGCCGAGACGCTGCACTTTCCGATTCCCGTCGTCCCTCTGCAGTGTGATGGACAGGACGTCTGGCTGATGGAACTTCACCACGGGCCTACGGCGGCGTTCAAGGACGTTGGCGCGGGCTTTCTTGCGGCCTGCATGAGTCGACTGCGCGGCGGGGACGAAGAACCTCTTGTCATCCTGGTGGCAACCTCGGGGGATACCGGCGGGGCGGTGGCCGCGGCCTTTGACCGCCGCCCGGGGATTCGCGTTGTCGTTCTGTTTCCCAAGGGTCGAGTGTCTGCCCGACAGGCACGTCAGCTCACCTGCTGGAGTGACAACGTCCTGTCGCTCGAAGTTGAAGGATCATTCGACGATTGCCAGACAATGGTCAAGAGCGCGTTTGTCGACCCGGACCTGAGCCGCCGCTTCCGATTCAGTTCGGCGAACAGCATCAATATCGGCCGGCTGCTGCCGCAGGCCACCTACTACGCGCATTCGTCGCTTGCGCATTACCGCACGACCGGTAACCGACCTTCCTACGTTATTCCGACCGGCAATCTCGGCAATGCGCTTGCCTGCGTGCTGGCGCGCGATATGGGCTTACCCATCGGTGACGTCATTCTGGCGACCAACTCCAACCGTCTGATCCCGGATTTTCTCGAAGGCCAGGACTGGCTGCCGCGTGCGAGCCTGCAAACGCTGGCAACGGCGATGGACGTCGGCAACCCCAGCAATATGGAGCGGCTGCGTAATTTGCACGGCGAACAGGACAGCCTCGCCGGGCTCGTAGGCGCGGTGAGCGTTGACGACGAACAGATCGCCGCGCAGATTCGCAAACAGCATGATGCACTTGGCATTGCGATCTGCCCGCATACGGCAACGGCGTTCCAGGTATTCGAAGATCTGCCGGCGGTCGAGAAGGAGCGCGACTGGATCCTGGTGTCCACGGCACATGCAGCGAAGTTTGAGTCCATCGTTGAACCATTGATTGGCGAGTCGGTGCCGGTGCCCGAGGCGCTGCAGTCCATACTGGATAAGCCATCGCGCTCGCTCAGCATTGCACCGACGCTTGAGGCATTAGATGATGCGCTCGAGAGCGGTTTTGACCGCGTCGCTGCGAGTGCCTGAGCACATGGCACGAGCCGACGCCTGATCCTGGTGCTTTGCGACTGATGTCAGTTGACGTGAACAGCTATTACTTTCTGCCTCTGTTGCTCGTGGTGCTGCTCGTGGTCTGGTTGCTGTACCGACGCAGCCAGAGACGCCCGCGGACGGTTGAGCAGGTGATCAAAACGATTTCCTTTGATTACCTTAGCAACATCATCGTGCCGAATGCCGACGAGGGTGAGATTCATCTCGATCACCTGCTGTTGACGGCCGAGGGTCTCCTGATCATCGACGTCAAGGAGGTGGAGGGCGTGGTGTTCGGCAGCGACAAGATGCAGGACTGGACCGTCATCGCCAAGGACCGTCGTTACACCTTTTCAAACCCTCATCCCGGCCTGCTCGATCGGATCGCGGCCGTTCGCCAGATCGTCCGCCAGGTGCCGGTGACGGGTCGCATCCTGTTTCTTGACGGTGCGGAATTCACGAAGGGCCGGCCCGACCTGGCAGCGTCCCTGGATGACTTGCTCGATGAATTCGGCGAGGCGGACGAGCTGTCCGCTACGGCCAAGATCGATGCCTTCAAACCGCACTGGGACAGCCTGCGGGAGATGTCCCGTACGCCGGAGGAATCATCCTCGCGGCTGCGTCGACCGACGACTGTTTGACTCAGTCTGGCGCCGGCAGGTCGAAGAACCGCGTAGCCGTTGCCGTCGTCGCACTGGCGATCGACGCGGGCGACTCTCCGTAGCCTTCGGCCACCACACGCAGCACTTCCGGCAGATAGGCCGGTTCGTTTCGTCGCGACTTGGGTTTTGGCCGAAGTGTGCGCGGTAACAGGTAGGGCGCATCGGTTTCTATCATCAGCCGATCGAGCGGAATGCGATTGACGATCTCCTTAAGGTGAGCACCGCGTCGCTCATCGCAGATCCAGCCCGTGATGCCGATGTACAGGCCCATTTCCAGGTAGCGATCCAGCATTTCCTCGTCGCCGGTGAAGCAGTGCGCAACGGCCCTGGGCAAGTCGTCGATGTAGCCGGACAGGATGTCGACAAAATCCTCGTGTGCGTCGCGCTGATGCAAGAACACCGGCTGCCTGGTTTCAACCGCCAGCTGAAGCTGCCGGTCGAAAGCCATCCGCTGCGCTTCGACCGGGGAGAAATTCCGAAAGTAGTCGAGTCCGCATTCACCCACCGCGACGACCAGTGGATCGGCGACCAGCTCTCTCAGGGTGGCATGCACGGCGTCGGAGTATTCCGCGGCATGGTGTGGGTGTACCCCGGCTGTCGAGCGCATCCGCTGCGGGTACTGGCGTGCGAGCGCCAAGGCGTCCCGGCTGCCGGATTCGCTGCTCCCGGTAAGAACGAAAAAGCTAACGCCGGCGGCTTCGGCCCGGTCCAGCACGGCCTCGCGATCATCGTCGAAACTGTCGTGGGTCAGGTTTGCGCCAATGTCGATGGTTGCAGGATGCACTGTGAGAGTTCCTAGGTCGCTCGCCAGCGAAACAGCACGGCGCTCAGCGCCATAAAGGCGGCGCTCATCACCACAAGCGCGAGCAGGTCCCCGGCGATATCGGTCAAGCCTGCCCCGTCCAGCATCACCGCGCGGGCCGAGTCGAGTATGTGTGTCAGCGGGAACAGGCGGGCGATTTGTCGGACCCATGCCTGTGCGCCTTCCAGCGAAAACCACACGCCAGAAAGCAACATCATCGGCCAGGTAACGAGATTCAGCAGCCCGCCGGCCAGCTCCTCACTGGTGACCCGAGAGGCTACCAGGAGACCCATGGAGATAAGTGTGACGGCCCCGGTGAGGCCAATAATGAACAGGAGGAATGCGCTGCCTTCAATGTGGATATCCAGTAACAGGGTTATGCCGGTGAAGACGCCCGTTGTAATCAGCATGGTCAGCATCAAACGCGAGAGCACCTGGGCGACGACGAACTCGAAGGCACGCAGGGGTGTCGCGCGCAGCCGTTTCAGGAAGCCATTCTTGCGATAGCGAACAACGACGTAACCGACACCAAAGAGACTGCTGAACATCATATTCATACCGAGAATACCGGGCAGCACCCAGTCCACGTATCGGACCGCATCACCGCTGATCTCCTGCTTCTCCACTCGCGCGTCTGTCGCCTCCAGCAAGGCGAGCTCTGCGAAGTAACCCTTGGGCGAGTCCGGATTGACCCAATACCGTGTCGGCTCACCAAGGTCGACCAGCAGGTCAAGCTGGTGGCGGGCGACATTGCGCACGGCCGCCGATTCGTCATCGACGACGACGAATTCCATGTAGCGCGTACCGAGAATCGGGTGCGAGGACTCATCCAGAACGGCCTGCGAGGCGAGCACGCCAATCGTGTATTCAGCGCGGTCTTCGTCGCCGAAGACAAAGGACAGGCCGAGCATGAGCCCAATCGGCAACAGCAGGTTCCAGCTCATGGTGCCCCGGTCACGCACAAACTCGAGGTTGCGCGCCCGGAATACGGCAAAGATTCGGGATAGCACGGTTGTTCCTGGCTCCTTTCAGGCCCTCAGGGAATGCCCCGTCAGGTCAATGAACAGATCTTCCAGATCGGGCTGCCGGATGCGCAGATGGTGCAGCGGCGTGTTGCGCTTCGACAGTTCGGCGAGGCTCAGATTCACGTCGTCGGTCTCGATTTCGACGATGCCCCGGACTTCCTGCCGTCGATGATCCATGCCTGACAGCGTCTCGCCCGCATCCTCGATAGGCAATTCGATAATCACGTTGCGGTAGCGCTCGCGCAGCAGGGTGTCCGGGTTGCCCTGGGCGATGATCTGGCCGGCATCCATGATGGCGATGTCGTCGCACAGGATCTGCGCCTCGTCCATGTAGTGCGTCGTCAGGATGATCGTCGTTCCGGTCTCACGAATTCGCTTTACCAGGTCCCAGAAGTTGCGTCGCGCCTGCGGATCGAGACCGGTGGTCGGCTCATCGAGAAACACGATACGCGGTTCGTTGACCAGCGCGATGGCCAACAAGAGGCGCTGCCGCTGGCCGCCCGAGAGTTTTCGATTGTCTCGTTCCAGCAGATCGGACAGCGCGCACTGCTCGATGATGTGGTCCAGGTTACCCCGACGGTCGTACAGCTTCTGGAACATTTGCAGCGTTTCGCCGACGCGCAGGAGGGCCTGCAGCGCGGTGTTCTGGAACTGTATGCCCACCTCCTCACGAAACCGCCGTCCCGCGGGCTCACCGCGGTACCAGACCTCGCCCGAGGTGGCCTCGGTCACGCCTTCGATAATCTCGATCGTCGTGGTCTTGCCGGCGCCGTTCGGTCCCAGCAATCCCATGCAGGTTCCGGAGCGGACACTCAAATCGAGTCCATCAACCGCCACGAGGTTGCCGTAGCGCTTGGTCAGACCTTTGATTTCGAGAGCGAACGCGGTGGAAGTGGCCATGGGTCGCGAGATCTTAGACTCCCGAACCGGTGGAACCAGGGCGCCTCTCAGG
>CAZFVT010000326.1:0-3873 GCA_964522355.1 uncultured Woeseiaceae bacterium
GATGCCTGACTGATCGGCGACGCTGAAGCGCGACCGTTCAGGGCTGTCAATATCGAGCACACCGAGCAGCCTTTGACCCACCAGCAACGGAACGACCAGCTCGGATCGCGAGTCCGGGTCGCAGGCTATGTGTCCGGCAAACTCGTGCACGTCAGCCACGCGCTGGGTCTCGCGGCTCTTGGCGGCGGTTCCACACACGCCGTTGCCCAGCGCTATACGCGTGCAGGCGGGTTTCCCCTGAAACGGTCCGAGGACCAGGTCTGCCCCGCGAAGCAGGTAGATGCCTGTCCAATTGACGTCGGCGAGGCCGTCGTGAAGCAATGCGACAAAGTTCGCCGCGTTCGCCAAGGTGTCCGTTTCGCCGGAAACCAGCGCTTTGAGCTGCTGACCCAACAGGTCGAATTCGGTTGTCATGCGGATTCCCATGAGAAGGTGCGGGTGTCCCTGATGTCGTCGGTATTCAACGCCAGCATCAGCAAACGATCAAACCCTACGGCCACGCCCGCGCACTCGGGCAGTCCCGATTCAAGCGCCGCCAGCAGTCTCGAGTCCGGCTCATGCACTGGTTTGTCAGCCAAGCGCCGCTGCTCCAGGTCCCTGAGCATGCGTCGTCGCTGTTCGTCGGCATCCGTTAACTCAACGTAGCCGTTCGCGAGCTCAACCGCGCCGAGAAATACTTCGAAGCGCTGCGCCAGTTCCTGGTCTGCAGGGTCGAGTTGGGCGAGGGCTGCCTGGCTGGCGGGGTAGTGATAGAGAGCGGTGAGCCGGTCGCCCGGAAACTGTGGCGCCACCCGGGTCGAGAGAAGCAGGTCCAGCCAGGCATCGCGATCGTCCCCCAGCGCTGAGCGGAGCGACCCGTCGGCGCCGGCCGCCTCGGCCAGTACCGCGACCTCCACAACGTGCGGGTCGATGCCGAGGGCGTCCTGGAACGCCTCCCTGTAGCTAACCTGTTGAGGCTGGCCGCGCGGTGCCTGCCCGTCGAGGAGCGCCGCTATCAGCGCTATGCAGTCGTCGATGATTTGCTGAAGATCAAAGCCGAGTCGGTACCACTCGATCATCGTAAATTCCGGTTGATGCCGGGGTCCCGCCTCACCGTCACGAAAGACCTTGCCAATGTAATAGATGTCAGGAAAGCCGTCCGCCAGCATGCGCTTCATCGCGAACTCCGGCGAGCTGTGAAGGTAGCGCGGCGGCCCGGGTATGAGCGCGGGCTCGACGGCCAGGCTTTCAATGTGCGGATCGGAAACGGCACAGCGAGACAGGGCGGGCGCGTCTATCTCAAGCACTTCTGCCGAGGAAAAGTAGTCCCGCGCGGCGGTCAGCATAGCGGCGCGGCGGCGCGCCTCTTTGACGCCGGCCTGAGGGCGCCAGCGATGATCTGCGGTCACCCGGTCCGCCCGCGCTGGCCGATTCGTTGGCCAATGCGCTGGCCAACGATGACGGTATCTCCGGGTTGCAGGGAATCGTCCCATTCACCGGCGCCGTCTGGCAACAGCACGATCACCGTCGAGCCCATGTTGAACCAGCCAAGCAGATCGCCTTTGGCTATGTTCGTCGGCGTGGCCTCGTCGAGGCTCAGGGTCTCGGCCACGCCGTCTTTTCGAGGGCGAATCTCACCGGTCCACGGTGTCGAGATGCTGCCAACGTTCAATGCGCCGACGAATACCAGCGCGCTCGGACCCTCAGGCGTATCGAAGTGACAAACCAGGCGTTCGTTGCGCGCAAACAGTCCGGGCAATAGCTGCACGGTTGCGGCGTTGACACTGAAAAGATCGCCGGGAACGTAATGCATGGCCTTCAGAGTTCCCGCGAAGGGTGCGTGCACGCGATGGTAGTTGTAGGGCGCAAGGTAAATGGTGGCGAAGCGCCCGTCCCGATAGGCCTTTGCATCATCAACGTCGACGGCGAGCAGGTCCTGAAGGGAATACGACTTGCCCTTGGCCTGGAACAGTCGGTCGGACTCGATGGTTCCGCAGGCGCTCAGGGTGCCGTCGACCGGCGAGCACAGACTCTGTTCGGTCGTGTCGATCGGCCTGAGGCCATCGCGCAGCTCCCGAATGAAGAAGTCGTTGAAAGTCGGGTACTCGTCCGGGACCGTCAGACGGGCTTCGCTGGTGTCGACCGAGAAAGCGGCGACGAAGCGGCGTATCAGAAAGTTCTTGATGCCCGGTGTACGGATACGAGTCAGGCTATAGACCAACTTGGTGATCCAGTAGCGCGGCAGCAATCTCTGCAGAAGCACAAAGAGGTGGGCAGTGGGACCTGGCGCGGACACGATTGTCTAGTCCTCGTCGAGCTGCACGCGCGACTGCAGCGTCGCACGCAGTACGATCTCGCCGTCCGTATCGTAGTGCAGGATCAGGGTGACGGGTTGCCCAACGGCAAGGTCGGCGCGCGGGGACATGAGCATGAGATGTTTGCCGCCTTCTCGCAGGGTTACCGCGCGGCGCGAATCAACCGTCAGTGCATCGAGTGCATTCATTCGGTAAACGCCGTCTTCCAGCAGCGACTCATGTAACTCGACGCGTTCGAACTGGGGGCTGTCGACGCGGCGCACCACGATGGTCGCGTCGGTGTTGTTCTCCACAGAAAAATAGGCGACCCCGGCATTGCTGCCGGGCAACGGCGCGAAGATCTCAAGGCCGGACACATTTATCGGTGGGCCCTCGGGTCCTGAGCACCCGGCGACCAACGCGCAGACGAACAGCGACCATGCAATCCTCATCGCCAGCCTGCCGTTACGAGGGGCCAGTCACGGACCATGGCATCGACATCGTGCGGCGCCGCGAAGACGGCGGAGAATCGCGCCTGGTCGTCGATGACGAGCACAGCGGCGGAATGCTCGACGACGTAGCTATCGTCAGTAACTTCGCGACTGTGATACGCGCCGAGCGCAGAGGACAATGGTGTGAGATTCGCCAGGGCGCCACGCAGACCGATGACGTCGCCACCGAAGGCACTCGTGTAGGCGTCGACCGCTTCGACGGTGTCTCGCTCCGGATCAACGCTGACGAAGACGATCTGCGGCACGTCATCTTCACTGTCTTCCTCGAGACGGCGCTGAAAGCGAGTCAATTGCTGCAGCGTGATCGGGCAGATGTCCGGGCAGTGGGTGAAACCGAAGAAAACGAGGCTGTAGCGCCCCGCCAAGGATTCACGGTTAAACGCTTCGCCATTTCCGGCGGTGAGCGCAAAGTCCGGCAGGTCGAGCGGCTGGGGGATCAGGGTGGCCGCCTCCGGCTCGACGTTCCGCTGCCACGCCAGCGCCAGGGCGATCGCCGCCGCCAGGAACAGGCCGATGGCTGCCGCAAGTGCATTGCTCATCTTGCCGCGCTGGCGCTTAGGTCCTGGGAGGTATCGGATCGGTGTCAGGGAGGTCTGCATAGGACCGCGATTCTATCTCAGGCGGGGCCTCTGTCGAGGCCGTTGCGGCGTCATCTGCGCGGGCAGCGTGTAGAATTCCGCCCGTCCATAGCCGTCCCCGAGAAGCTTGTCCGTGAACCAATCTGTTGACTCGTCTGCCGAGGAATCTGCGGTTACCGTGGAACAGGTCATTCGCCGCCTGAGCGAGCGATTCCTGGATGCCGATCTGTACTTCGGCCACGGCACGGCGACCCCGGTCGACGAGGCTGCCTGGCTAGTCTTCGCGGCGCTGGAACTGGATCATGCGGATGCCCCCGCGGTGTATCAGCGGCATGTCAGCTCCGCTGAAGTAGCAACCATCGAGTCGCTGGCTCGGCGCCGCATCGATGAGCGGGTGCCGGTTGCCTACCTGGTCGGAGAGGCCTGGTTCTGCGGCCGGCCATACTTCGTCGATGAGCGCGTCCTCATTCCCCGCTCGCCGCTCGCCGAGTTGATCCAGCGTGGCTTCGA
>CAZFVT010000326.1:3907-4551 GCA_964522355.1 uncultured Woeseiaceae bacterium
CAGCGTCCCGGTCATATCCGCCGGGTGCTCGATCTGGGTACAGGCAGCGGCTGTATTGGTATTGCCACGGCACTGGCCCTGCCTGACGCGCGGGTCGATGCCGTCGACATCTCCGAAGATGCCCTCGAGGTCGCCGCGTTAAATGCATCACGGCACGCGGTTAACGATCGTGTAACGCTGATTCGCTCGGATTTCTTCTCTGCCATGGACGCCGAGCGGCACGGCCCCTATGACGTCATTATCAGCAATCCGCCCTACGTCGACGCGGAAGACATGGCATCGATGCCCGAAGAATACCGGCACGAGCCGGAACTGGGGCTGGCCTCTGGCGGCGATGGTCTGGATTCGACGTTGGCTATCCTGCATGATGCGGCGGAATTCATGACCGATGACGGTGTCCTCATCGTCGAGGTGGGCAACAGCGAAGCTGCGCTGCAGCGTCTGCTGCCTGAGGTGCCGTTCGTGTGGCTCGAGTTCGAGCACGGCGGCGAGGGTGTGTTCCTCCTGACCAGGGAGGATCTTTTGCAACATCGGGACGACGTCGAAAGACTGATGACAGAACGACATGTCGGGTAACAGTTTTGGCAGGCTATTCACCGTGACCACCTTCGGGGAGAGTCACGGCGTTGCGCTCGGCTGTGTTA
>CAZFVT010000327.1:0-1317 GCA_964522355.1 uncultured Woeseiaceae bacterium
CTGACGTCGTCAATCTCCTGAACGGTTGCCTGTCAGACTAACGGGGTTCGTGGCTCGACTCCGGCTGTTCCGTCATCGCGGCGGCCAGCGCCTCAAAGCTCGACAGTGGTAACGAACAGTGGCTGCCGACGCAACGGTAGGCAACGCTTTCGCCATCCCTGGCCTGCCGATCGGCGAGAGCGCCCGGCAGGCCCGCCTCGGTCGCCGGTATGGCGAAAATCAGGCGTGTCGGAGCATAGAGCTGATTTGCCGAGGCCTGCCACCGTCGAATCTCTGCTTCAGGGCCACGCAAAACAACAATCTCCGGATGAGACTGGTATTCCTCGAGTGCCGTGATCAGGCTGCTGTGGCCGTGGGGGTAGTCCTCCAGTGCCCGCCAGGCGAATCGCAGCGTGCGTTCGGCGGCGTTGAGGTAGCGGGATTCACCGAGCAAGAAGCCCAGCCGCTGCAAGCCAAAGGCGGCAATGCCGTTGCCGGAGGGCATGGCCTCATCGGCCAGCGGCTTGGGCCGGGCCATGAGCGATTCGGCATCGCCGGCGGTGAAGAAAAAGCCGCCGTTCTCCTCGTCAAAAAAATGCTCCAGCATGAGATCGGCGATGCTGACGGCGAACTCGAGCAAGCCTGTGTTCCAGCGCGCCTGCAGCTGTTCCAGCAACGCGTCCAGAAGAAAGGCGTGATCGTCCAGGTAGGCCGGGAACCGGGTCCTGCCGTCTTTGTAAACTGCGTACAGCCGCCCGTCGACCATTAACTCATCGCGCAGGAACTGGCAGGCCCGTTCCCCGGCATCGACCATCTCCTGGTCGCCGAGCATGCGACCTGCCATTGCCAGGCCACGAATGGCAAGTGCATTCCAGGCAGTCAGGATCTTGTCATCGCGCCCCGGCGCCGGTCGACCGGCGCGCAGAGCACAAAGCGTGCGGCGAGCGTCGTCGACGACGGTTTGCAGCTCGTCGGCATCCTCACCGAGTTCCTGCGCCAGGTCCGGCAACGGTCGTTTAACCGTCAGGTGCCACCTGCCCTCGAAGTTGGCCTCGTCCTCAAGTCCGAAGTGCGCGCTGAAGAGATCGTAGTCGTCCTCATGCAGTGCCGACCGGACTTCCTCGGGCGTCCACAGGTAATAGCGGCCCTCACCGCCGTCGGAGTCTGCATCCCGGCTGGAATAAAAGCCGCCTGAGGGCGCCCGGAGATCGGCCAGCAGGTAACCAGCCGTGTCTCGGGCGATGCGGACGAACAGTGACTCACCGGTCGCCAGGTTAAGCTCGGCGAACAGCGCCAGCAGCGGTCCATTGTCGTAGAGCATCTTTTCGAAATGCGGTA
>CAZFVT010000327.1:1327-4537 GCA_964522355.1 uncultured Woeseiaceae bacterium
GCGATCAACGGCGTAGCGGTAGAAGCCGCCGCCCAGTTGATCGAAGACGCCACCCTCGGCCATGCGGGAGCAGGTCAGGGAGACCAGGAACAACGCCTCGACATCAGGTTCGGCACTGCTGGCCGTGCTGCGCCAGTGACGGAGAAGCCGCCAGAGCGCGCTGGGATGGGGGAACTTCGGTGCGCGCCCGAGACCGCCAAACTCGCGGTCCATGTTCTCACCGAGGGCGCGACGCGCCTCGGCCAGCGGCGCGGCTTCCGCCAGCGAAACGTCGCCGGGGTCCGGCGGATTCAACGCCTCGAAGACGTTGGCGATTTTTTCGCCCTGCGACAGCAATTGCTGGCGTTCGTCGGCGTAACCCTCGGCGACACGCTGCAGCAGGTCCTTGAAGGATGGCATGCCGTAACGGGGTTCCGGCGGGAAATAAGTGCCGCCAAAAAACGGCCGCTGCGACTCATGGTCGAGGAACATCGTCAACGGCCAGCCTCCGCCAGCCTGGGCCAGCACCTGGTGGGCCAGCTGGTAGATTCGGTCGATGTCAGGCCGCTCCTCGCGGTCGACCTTGACGTTGATGAAGTGCTCATTCATCAGCGCAGCGGTGGCTGCGTCTTCGAAGGACTCGTGGGCCATGACGTGGCACCAGTGGCAGGCGGAGTAGCCGATGGACAACAGTATCGGTTTGCCGCTGTCACGCGCAGCCGCAAGCGCCTCCTCGCCCCAGGGATACCAGTCGACCGGATTATCGGCGTGCTGCAGCAGGTATGGGCTTGTTTCGCCGCCCAGTCGATTCTGATTGTCGGCCGTCATTCACAAACACGGGTCAGGGAACGGCCGGCAACTATACCGTATCGCCGCGGAGGTGGACTCTGACCGGCGATTTCTGCAAGCTTGCCCGCATGCTGACCTACCCCGAGATCGACCCGGTTATTTTCTCGATCGGGTTTCTGAAAATCCGTTGGTACGGACTGATGTACGTCATCGGTTTCGTGATCGCCTGGTTTCTGGCGCGGCGGCGTTCGGACAAGGAATGGTCGATCATTCGCCCCGAACAGGTCGATGATCTGATTTTCTATTGCATGCTCGGCGTCATCATCGGCGGCCGCGTCGGCTACGTGCTCTTTTACGGTTTCGACTACCTGAAGGACGACCCGCTCTACCTGTTCAAGATCACCGAAGGCGGCATGTCGTTTCACGGGGGTCTCGCAGGCGTCCTCATCGCGATGTACCTCTACGCGCGGAAGCTCAAGGTGCACACCCTGGCTATCTGGGACTTTGTGGCGCCGCTGGCTCCGCTCGGCCTGTTCTTCGGGCGAATCGGCAATTTCATCAACGGCGAGCTGTGGGGCAAGCCTACGGACGTACCCTGGGGTTTCAAGGTGAACGGCGACGTGCTGCATCCGTCGATGCTTTACGAGGCCATCCTGGAGGGCCTTGTGCTGTTCGCCATCCTCTGGGCTTATACCGCCAAGCCCCGGCCGATGATGACGGCCGCCGGCCTGTTCCTGTTCTTCTACGGTGCGTTCCGCTTCCTGGTCGAGTTCGTGCGGGTGCCGGATGCTCATCTCGGCTATCTTGCCTTTGACTGGGTAACGATGGGCCAGGTCCTGAGCCTGCCCATGATCGCCGCGGGAGCCGGTCTGTTCGTCTGGGGAATGAATCGCAACCACCCACACCAGCAAGGCAGCTGAACATGCAACAGTATCTCGACATGATGCGACACGTGCGCGACAACGGAGCCCGCAAGGAAGATCGGACCGGGACCGGCACGCTATCCGTATTCGGCTACCAGATGCGTTTCAACCTGGGAGATGGTTTTCCCATGGTGACCACAAAGAAACTGCATACCCGCTCGATCATCCACGAGCTTCTGTGGTTCCTGAGCGGCGACTCGAACATTCGATACCTGCAGGACAACGGCGTTTCCATCTGGAACGAGTGGGCTGATGAGAATGGCGAGCTGGGGCCGGTCTACGGCGTACAGTGGCGCAGCTGGCCGACCCCCGATGGCGGTCACATTGACCAGATCAGCGATATCGTCGATCGCATCCGGACCCAGCCCGACTCCCGCCGTATCCTCGTCAACGCCTGGAACGTGGCGCTGGTCGAGGAGATGGCCCTGCCGCCCTGCCATTGCCTGTTTCAGTTCTACGTGGCCGACGGCAAGCTGTCCTGCCAGCTCTACCAGCGCAGCGCCGACATCTTTCTCGGCGTGCCGTTCAATATCGCCAGTTACGCGCTGCTGACTCACATGCTGGCCCAGCAGACCGACTTGCAGGTCGGCGACTTCGTATGGACCGGCGGCGATTGTCACCTGTATTTGAATCACCTGGAGCAGGCCGACGAGCAGCTCGGGCGCGAACCGCTGCCGCTGCCGCGGCTGGCCATCCACCGCCGGCCCCCAAGCCTGTTTGACTACCGGTACGAGGACTTTGAGATTCTCGGCTACCAGTCCCACCCGCATATCCCGGCTGCGGTAGCCGTCTGATTCAGCTATCCGGCCGGCGGTAGCCGCCGGACGCTTCACTGATCAGTTGCAGCGGGCCGTCCAGGCGGGCTGCGGTCAGCGTACCGCCCCATACGCAGCCGGTGTCCAGCCCGAGCAGGTTACGCCGCTGCAGCAAGCCGAGCGCGGACCAGTGCCCGAAAACGATGCGCACATTAGCAGTCGCGCGACTGTCGATTTCGAACCACGGCAGGCTGCTGCCTGGTTTCTCGGGCGGCGGTCCCTTGTGGGACAGGTCCAGTCGACCGCTCGCGCTGCACAGCCGGACACGGGTCAGCGCGTTGGTGATGTAGCGCAGCCGGTCGTAGCCTGTGAGCGTGTTGCTCCAGTCTTCGGGGTGCGTGCCGTACATGACCCTCAGATAGTCAGGTGCGGCTTCGCTGCGCAGGATCGTCTCTACTTCACGCGCCAGCTTGATGGTCTGCAGCGGATCCCACTGCGGCGGTACGCCGGCGTGCACCACGAGTGTGTTCATCTCGGGACGGTAATGCGCGAGCGGCCGGCGGCGCAGCCAGTCGACCAGCTCGGCGGCGTCCGGCGCTTCCAGCACGTCGCGCAAATCGCCGTCCTTGACCGGCGCCTGCCCGACGAGCGCCAGCGCCAGCAGGTGCAGGTCGTGGTTGCCCAGCGTGACGAGTGCGTTGCGGCCCAGTTGCTTTACCAGGCGCAGCACCTCCAGCGATTTCGGTCCGCGGTTGACCAGGTCG
>CAZFVT010000328.1:0-4533 GCA_964522355.1 uncultured Woeseiaceae bacterium
GTCGCCATCGAGGGCTTGAAAGTAGTTTTCCTGCACGGCGAGCAGCAGCTTGCCAACCATATGCCAGTAAACGCAGCCGAGCCCTTCGAAGCCAAACATCGTTCCGGAACGGCCGGTAAACGCCTGATGATTGAACGTTTCCTCGTAGAGTCCGCAAAGTCGATCACCGGCGGCGCCGACGGCGTCGCCATATTCATCGACGAGGTTGTCCAGCATGTCCTTCAGGTTGTGAACGTTGACGAAATCGGCATTGAAGCGGTACTCGCCATCGGCATCGCGAAGAACCACCCGCTCGTCGCCAGCCTCCACCATCTCCCGCAGCAGGGGTATGGCGTCGATCTGGACGGCCGCAACCACGTTCTTGGCGAGGAACGTTGGGAGGTCACGGTCCGGATACAACATGAAGGTTTCCTGATCCGGACGGTAGACCTCGCTGGCGAACAGCGACTCCAGCACGTCCGCAGCCACGTCCGGAGGGATCGATCCGGCGCTGAGCGCCGAAACCTGTCCTTCGAGCATCGGGTAGAGCCGCTCAACCCCGGCCTCGGTGTCACTGAGGTCGAGAAGGTTGTAAGCGTTGTACAAGCCGTCTTCCCGGCGATTGGTCCGAATGCTCTGGTCAATCGCCGCCAGCGCGTCGCTGAGCAGGTCGCGCAGCTCGGCAGTCGTGCAGCTGGTCTTTCCGCTGAAGCCTTCCGCGCCATAGACCGTGAGCCGATAGCGGCTGGCGGCCTGTCCGAGGGCGGTCAGTGACTCGAGACGCAGCTTGCCATCGATAACCGCATTGCCTGACAGGGCAGGCTGCAGATTGCGAAGGGCCTCTGCCGTTTCGCGGGTCCAGGTTGCAACCTCCGCGGAAAGCTCGGCGGTGTCAGCGTCATCCCCGGCGAGCAGTTCATCGAAGAACCGTACGTAGCGGCGAAGGTAATAGAGCGTCACCATGGACAGACCCTGACCCACCAGCGCATTGTTGGCGTCGTTCCATTCCGGTCGCTGGGTGTTCATCCAGATGCCGCCGTCGACAACGAGGTTGCCCAGCTTGGAGAGGAGCGGCACCATCAGCTTCTCGAGCAAGGTGACCTGGTAGATCGCGCCCTCACCATCCAGCACCAGCTTGCCGTCTGCACCGATGGACTCGAGGCGTTCTTCGATGCGTTCCGCTAGCGCATCGTCGTAGTCGACCGTGGTCTTGGGGTCCTTGATCAGCGCGTCGAAGTCGCGGATTCGATAGGGCACGTTCGCGTAGCTGAAGATCGGTTTGTGCAGCAGCCCGCTCAGGTGAACGGGGTGGAAGTCCCGCGACAGCTCAAGCAGCTTCTGCAGGTAAATGATCTGGTGATCGCCCCAGTAGCCAATGTAGCTCCACGGATCCTCCGGGTCCTCGACTTCCCAGTCGATACCTTCCTTCGTGATTCGATAGGGGTTGTAACCGTCCATGGTCGAGGCATTGACGAACTTGGCGATCATGCTCTCGACAAACTCGGGGAAGCTGAAGGCCAGTGCCTCCCAGTTCTGGAAGATGTCGCGCCAGTTTCCTTCGTAGGACAGCAGCGGGTCGCCGTTGCCGTCCCGCAGACGGATGGCAAACTGGTTCCATGGGCGGCTCGGGTCGCCGTGCCGGCGGCCGAAGGTAATCGGCAGATACTCCTGGCACAGCCGCTCGAGCTGCGGGCTGTCTGCCTCGCGCACCCTGGCCATTAACTCAGGCGCCGTCAGCCGCTCGGGCAATGACTGGAGCAGGTCAGCATTTTCCCGGTAGACCGCCTTGTTAAACGACCTGAGCGTTTGCCTGAGGTCATGCGTGCTCACCTGGTACTGATCGGAGAACACGCCGCCGCGCAGGATGTTGAACAGCACGTTCGAGTAGTGATGCGCCGTCACGTTTTCTTCGGCAGTGGCCTGGAAGCCGTCTCCGCTGGCCATTATTCGGGTAAGGCCCAGCGAACCTTCGTTGATGGAGGCACGGATGTCGTCGGCCAGCGCACCGCGGTCCCGGAGCCTGTGCCGCAGGGCAACGACCTCGGACTGGGACACTTCGCTGTTGGCGACGATCTGCCAGTGACGAGATCCGCCCGGCTCGAGGCCGAATCGCGTATTCAGGATAAAGGCGCCGCGAATACCCCGGGTAAGCGTTCGTTCGGCGAGCGCAGCGCCGCTGGCGAAGCCCTTGAGCTGCTCGGTTGAGATCAGGATGCGCGGCTTGTCGAGGCCGATCGCGTAAACCGTATTCGCTTTCAGCGATTCGCAGGGCTCGGCGCGGTCGGTAATGCCAGAGTACAGCGTAAAGAGTGCCAGCCCCGTGTCCCTGTCGAGCTCCGTCCATTTGTAGGCGTCGACCAGGTTGGAAGAATTGGTTTGCGTAAAGCGGGGCGTCCCCGCGGGCAGAATGTTCTGCAGTCCGTCGGCGAGTTCGAGTTCAACCGGGCGATCCGAGAGGTTCTCCAGCTCGGCGTCGCGAACGAAGCCAAAGCGGTCGCTGGTTTGCCAGGTGTAGCGAAACGCCAGGCCGAGGTCATGGTTGATTTCCTCGAAGGAAAGCTTGTTTCCGAGCAGGTTCTTGTACAGGTTGCGGGTCTTCGCGTAACGGCCATTCTGCGCGTTGCTGAACGGGTCCCATTCCAGCCAGTCGCCATCGGCGTGAACGCGAACACGCGTCAGGCAGCCGGTGTGACCGGAGGAGTCGTGAATGCGGTCGACGGTGATGTAAGGGAACATCGCGGTCTCGGGCGATACTCGCCCGGCCGTTAAACCACCGGTCGAAGACGCGAACAACCAGTGGTCATCATTGGAGACCATGCTGACGAAGAACGGGGCCATACGGTCAACGTTTCGTATGGCGTAGTAACGTTCGCCATACAGGTCGACCCAGCTGCCCTCAACCGCCTGGTCAGCAGCGCCGGCGACAGGTTTGTCGCTCGCTTCCATAGCTTCTGCAGACATTTCTTTATTCACTCAGTATCAGCGTGCCAAACAGGCCGGCATCGATGTAGCCGCGATCCGTCGGTCCTGTGGGTACCGTTTCGGAACCGATGAAATTCTCGCGCAGCTCGCTGCCGTCGTTGTCGTTATAGGCGACCATCAGTCCCATGATCTTGCCGGCCTTGAGTTCAACCGGCTGGTTGTTGCTGCCGTTGTCCTCGTAGCTGTCCGGATAGATATCGATGGCCACTTCCCAGATCAACAGGTCACCTTCCTGGCGCCAACGGCTGTCGGCGTGGCTCGAGTAGTCCTGGGCGTTCTCGTTGGTGCCTATGTCGATTACCCGATTGTCCAGCGAGAAGTGATAAGCGAAGGCGTTGTGATTGAACTGGTGCAGACCGCCTGAATGGTCTTCATCGACGAAGATCTCCCAGCAATCGTCGTCCCAGTACTGCATCAGGGGGTTTCGATGACTGTCGAAAAGTATGTCGTCGGAGAACTCACCCAGCAGGTACAGCCGGTCTTTCGTCCACACAACCTTGTAGCGACCGGAGAAATCATCGGCGTCATATTCCGGTCCCAGCCAGCGTTCGTTGATGCTGTGCCATGCGGCCTGGTCCCAGGCTGCATCGTCGGCGATGCCGTCGACGACCGGCGCCGCAGCGGCGCGCGGGGCTTCGTAAACGGTGCGATCGGGCAGGTGCGTGTCGTCGGCTGCCTGAGCGATGGTCGCTGACAGCAACAGCGGCACGAGCAGCGGCAGAAATCCGGTGTTGGAAGTCTTGAGTTTAGTCATGATGAGTTGGTTTGCGGGTCACAAGCGGCACCGCGTCTGGTAGCGGTGGTTGCCCCGCGAGGCCACCCCCCCCTTGCGGCCTAAAGGAACTGATTATTTGTGTTTAACCCCCAGCCTGCAGGCAACGCAGGCTTCTTTATGAGTCACATTCTAGATGTATCTGACAGCGCTGTCATCTCAATTCTGGGCGGCAAAGACGATGCCATGGGAAATAACCCGGAGTGTCAAATCGACGGCGTCAGGAGTGCCCGGGCAGGGCCGGGGTGGGGGTCGAGAGCCATCGGCCTGGCAGCGAGTTCAAGGCTGCTCGAGGGGGCGCCGCGAGGCCTTTGAAAGGGCTTGGTCCGGGCCTGCTGACCTGGTCCCCGAGAACGTACAGGGCGAAGGCGCCCGCGCGCTGGACTAGAAGTTGGCGTCGAGAATTCGCTGCTTGATGCGGTCGAATTCGGCGTCCGTCACGTAGCCTGCATCTCGCAGGCGTCCAAGCTTCTCGAGCTCGTCCAGGGCGCCGCCGACGCTGCCTGTCGCGCCGGCAGGAGATGCATCGAGTGGCGGCTCAGCAGACCTGGCTGGCGCTTCCTCGGCAGGGACCCGTTCCATCGTTTCGGCGGGAGCCGCAGACATCACGGGCGCGGGTTCTGACGGGAGGTCGGGCAGGTTGTCCGGGCGCGGCGGCGCGGGTGCGGACGCGGCCGCAGGAACGGCAGAATTATCGGTAGAACTATCTGCAGAACGAATGGCCGCAACCGGAGCGGGGGCGGCCTCAGCGATTTCCGGCATCTCATCAGCTACTGCAGCAGCGCCGGTGGCCTGCTCGA
>CAZFVT010000329.1:0-4524 GCA_964522355.1 uncultured Woeseiaceae bacterium
GTCCATCGCCTTGCGAAAGCCGGCCACGCGCTGCTGCGAGTTGAAGGTTGTCGGCACGCCTTCGAGAATGGCGACGGCCGTGCCCGCCTCGAGATTGTCCGCGAGGTAGTTGCCGACGGCCTCGGCGCCTAGGAAGTTATCCGGTCCGACGAAGGGAACCTCAAGTCCGTATTCATCAAGCACGCCACCGTCAAGCTGGTTGTCAATGTTAACCACCACGATGCCTGCCTGAACGGCGCGCGCGACGGCCGGAACGATGGCTTTTGAATCGGCAGGGGCCAACACCATCGCGTCAACGCCAGCGGCGATCATCTGGTCGATCAGAGCCACCTGCTGGGCCAGGTCCGTCTCGTTCTTGATGCCGTTGACGATCAGCTCATAGCGATCGGCATTCTCTTCATGATGGCTTCGCGCGCCGTCGGCCATGGTGACGAAGAATTCGTTGGCGAGAGACTTCATGATCAGCGCGACGACCGGCTGGCCGGACGATTCCTGCCCCGTTTCGGCTTGATTGGCGCCGTCCCCGCCGCAGGCGGCCAGGGCGGCCGCAAGCACCGTTACCGTTAGCAATCTAAACACCGTTCCCCCCATCTCCGGTCATCGGCAAACTCGCTATACTCTACCGATCTGCCTCAACGAAGGATAGCCGGGAACCATGATTAGACTCCACAAGGCACTAGCTCTGGCAGCGCTCATGGCGCTGCCCGTTACGGGTCTCTCGCAGCAGACAATCCCGATCATTTTTGACACCGATTTCGCCATGCCGCCGACGGATGACGGGCTCACCCTGATGCTCGCCCTGCAGTCGCCGGAGATCGAGATTCTGGGCATCACCACGGTCGCCGGAAACGCGAGCCTGGAGCGCGCAACAGCAGATGCGCTGCGCATGCTCGAAATCGCCAACCGCACCGACATTCCCGTTTACAACGGCGCGGATATGCCGATGGTGCATGAAAAGAGCGACTTCGCCGTCGAGAACTACGGCCTGTGGTATTCCGACGAGATGCCCGAGCCGCCCGGCGGCTTTGCCAGCATCGAAGCGCAGCCGGAGCCCGCGTTGTCCTTCATCGTGGACGCCGTGATGGAGAACCCCGGCGAAGTAACGATTCTCGCCATCGGCCCGCTGACGAACATCGCGCAGGCCATTCGGGCCCGACCCGACTTTGCCGAGAATGTGAAGCAGCTCGTCATCATGGGCGGCGCTGTCGCGCTGCTGCCGGACGGCGCCGGCAACATCACGCCAAACGCCGAGTTCAACTTCTGGGTGGATCCGGAAGCGGCGCGCGTCGTTCTGCGTTCCGGCATTCCGATCGAGTTGTCGCCGCTCAACGTGTCGCGAAAGTCGGCGCTGGACAAGGCCTGGTACGACAAGATGGTCGAGGTCCAGACGCCGTTGACGCAGCTCCTGATGGACACCCTGGGCCCGCGTTTCGAGGAGAACCCTGACCGCACCTGGTACATGTATGACCAGATCGCTTTGGGCAGCCTCATCGACCCCACCCTGGTAGAAACGGAATCGCTCTATGTCGATGTGAACATCGACCACGGCATCAGCTATGGCGTATCGGTCGGTGGCCGCAAGATCTGGCCCGGCGCCGAAGGTGCGCAGCAGATGAATGTCCAGTATGACCTTGACTGGATACGCTTCATCGAGATGTTCGTGGAACGCGTGCAGCGGCCGGTACCTGGCACACGTTAATCACCGCAGCCAGGAAAGGAGGGCGCGCGCTAATGAGCATCGTCCGGTTCGAACCCAAGCCGATGAAGATCAGCCTGCTGACGGCAGCGTTGCAGGAACTGACCCCGCGCGACAAGCGCGATGCCGATCCGGACCTGGCGATCGAGGAATGGCTGGCGTTTTCACGCGACGTCGGGTCGCCTTACATCCAGCTCTCGGCGGCGCTGCATCCGAGCGTTGGCGACGTGCCGCCCGAAGCGATGCTCGACCCGGTCGCCAACACGCTCGACCTGCGTGAGCCCTTCGACGAGGCGCGGGCGGGCCGCGTGAAAGCAGCCATGGCGGACACCGGCGTCGGCCTTTCCGACCTGGGTTACTTTGACAACATGCTCGTCGCCGACGATGCGGCTCGCCAAACCAAGCACGATTTCATGCTGCGGGTTTTTGACGCGGCTGTACTGCTGGAGACCGATGCGGTCTGTGGTTTCGTCGGCCGCAACTACGATCTCGAGATGGACGAGAATCTCGAGATGTTCGAGTCGGTGTTTGTCCCATTGTTAAAGGAAGCAAAAGCGCGTGGCCTGACCTTTCGGGTCGAGCAATGCCCGATGCCCGGCTGGACTCATCTTGATCGCTGGCATAACAACATCGCCTATGCCCCGGGTCCCTGGATCGCGCTACACCGGATCTGCGAGAAACACGGCGTTGGCGACCAGTTCCGTATTCACTATGACCCTTCCCATTCCGTGCTGATGGGCCAGGATACGCGGTCGATGTTCCAGTTCCTGAAAGACGAGGGCTACAACTTCCTTATCGACGGATTCCACGTCAAAGGCCAGGTGATCGATTCGAAGGGTGTATCCGCCTGGGGCTATGGCGGTCAGACGATGGAGCGCGGCGACTGGAAGGACGGCAAGCCGTCGGCCAATCCCGCCGATGCCATCGAGTCCTGGAAAAAACAGATCGTACTTTGCGAACACGAGCTGCCGGGGACGGCGCGGCATGATCCCCTGGCTTACCTGCAGAACCGAACGGTGGACTGGCTGGACCACCAGCTCGCGGCCCGTGAACTTCTCGACATCGACCCGGCCGAGATGTACCTCGTCGTTGAACACGAATATCCCCCGGCGCGGATCCAGGACAAGGAAGCGCTCGCTCCGATACTCGCCGGTTCGGTCGACTTTACCCGGGCCATCGATGAGGCGGCGGCCGCGATGTACGCGCTACAGCATGAAGTCCTGGCGGGCCAGGGAATCCCGATCCAGGGTGTCGGCCGCGAGCCGTACCGTTCATGAGCCAGGTCCTTATCGATCGACCACTCCGCGCCGGCATTGTCGGCGGCGGCCGTGGCGCCTTTATCGGTGCCGTGCACCGCATTGCCGCCGAGCTCGATCACGAGTCCCGCGTAGTGGCTGGCGCGATGTCGTCCGACCCCGAAACGGCGAAGGAGAGCGCCGAGGCCTGGCACCTTGAGCGGTCCTACGACGACTACGCGGCCATGGCGCCGGAAGAGGCGGCGCTCGAGGACGGCATCGACTTCGTCATCGTTGCTACGCCCAACAACCTGCATCTCCCCGTTGCGAAAGCGTTTCTCGATGCCGGTATCCACGTCATCTGCGACAAGCCGCTGACGGCGACCCTCGAGGAAGCCGAAGCGCTAGCAGAACTAATCAGTCAGCAGGACTGCCTGTTTGCCCTGACGCATACCTACGCGGGCTATCCAATGGTCCGGCAGGCACGTGACATGGTACTTGCCGGCGAGATCGGTGAGCTGCGCAAAGTGCAGGTCGAGTACAACCAGGACTGGCTCATGGAACCGCTGGAACGGCAGGGCAACAAGCAGGCCGAGTGGCGCCTGGACCCGGCACGCGCCGGCATCAGCTCCTGCGTCGGCGACATCGGCACGCATGCCAAGCACCTGCTGGAGTACATCAGCGGCACCGAGGTGCAGTCGGTGTGCGCCGAGTTAACGAGCTTCGTCGACGGTCGCCAGCTCGAAGACGATGCCAGCATGCTGCTGCGTCTCAAGAACGGCGCGCGCGGGACCCTGGTCTGCTCGCAGGTTGCCTGCGGTGAGGAGAACGCGCTCAACATCCGGCTCTACGGCACGAAAGCCGGGCTGGAGTGGCATCAGCAGGAACCGAACACCCTGTGGGTCAAGACGGCTGACAAGCGCTGGCAGCGCTATCGTGCGGGCGCCGAGTACCTTGGCCAGGCGGCAACGGACTCGCTGCGCACGCCGCCCGGGCACCCCGAAGGCTACCTCGAGGCTTTTGCCAATCTGTATCGGAACTTCATTGCCGATCTTCGACGCTTGTCTGCCGGGGAGTCTCCGCGACAGGACTATCCCGGCATCGAGGCCGGGCTCAGGGGTATGCGCTTTGTGGCCGCCGCCGTCGAGAGTTCAAAACGCGGCGTGCAGTGGGTAGACGTCTAAGCGGTATTTGCAGCGCGCGTTCAGTAGCGGCAGCTCGCCCGGTCATCGGCGACGTAGTAGTCGCGGTAGTTAAGCGCTTCCCTGTCCATGCATCCCATAAGGTTCAGGATCTCGATGTTGCGGAACTGGATCGGGTGGCTCTCGCTCTGCAGTGCCAGGTAGCCCCCCGGCAGGGCGTCGCCATCGGGCTTCATGGCCGGGTCGTGGCCGTGGACCACGCCGCCGCCATACGCCAGGCCACCGTATTCGATGACCGCCTCGCCGTCGATATAGTGCACGGCGCGCTCCGAACCGAGAACCAGCAGCTCGGCCGACACCCAGCGGGCGGCGTCACTCGTCGGCGCCTCTGCCGGCCCCCAGTGGTCGGCCGCCTGGACGCCATCGAACTCGACCTCCGTGCCGGCCGAAC
>CAZFVT010000330.1:0-4514 GCA_964522355.1 uncultured Woeseiaceae bacterium
GTCGGCAACGTCATCACGATCATAGGGGTTGACGATAACGGCATCCGTCAGTTCGCGTGCCGCGCCGGCAAGACTGGAGAGCACCAGCATGCCCGGGTCGGCCGGGTCCTGCGCCGCGACGTATTCCTTGGCGACCAGGTTCATGCCGTCACGCACCGGGGTAACGAGTCCCACCTTCGCTTTGCGAAAGAAGCCCATCAGCGGCTCGCGAGCGACGCCCTGATTGAGATAGCGGATCGGCACCCAGTCCGATTCGGCAAAGCGACCGTTGATGCGGCCGGAAGTCTGCTCAAGCTCGGCGCGGATCTCGTCGTAGGCGCGCACGCCGGTCCGGGTTGGCGGTGCGATTTGCATCATCGTCGCGTAGCTGCGCGTATTGGGATAGCGCTCGAGCAGTCGCTCATAGGACATCAACCGCTGCTTGAGTCCTTTGGAGTAGTCCAGCCGATCGACGCCAATGATCAGATCGCGCCCGGCTAGGCTCTTTACCATTCGCTGAACCTGCTCGGAGTCCTGCGCACGGGTCGCCAGCTCGGCAATTTCATCGACGTCGATGCCTATTGGGAAGACGTCGGCGATCAGCCGGCCACCGTCCACCTGGATGACGTTGCCGTCCAGGAATTCGGCGCCGACAATCGGTTCCCGGATACAGGTTTCGAAGGCGGCGAGATCACTTTCCGTGTGAAAGCCCAGCACGTCATAGGCGCACATGGCGCGCAGCAGGAACTCATGGCCCGGAATGGCGCGAAGCGCTTCGTAGCTCGGAAACGGCACGTGTAGGAAGAAGCCGATGGGGTTTTCGATGCCGGCCTGGCGCAGCTCGGAGGCCAGCGGAATCAGGTGATAGTCGTGCACCCAGATGACGTCATCCGGGCGCAGGATGTTCATCAACTTGTGGGCGAAAACGGCATTCACTCGCCGATAGCCCTCGAAGTCCGCGGCGTCGTACTGCACAAAGTCGAGCAGGTAGTGACAGACGGGCCACAGAACCCGGTTGCTGTAACCGTTGTAGTACTGCTCGTAGTCACTGCGGTTCAGACTGATGGTCGAGTAATCGATGTTCTCGACCGTTACGGTGTCGGGTCCGGACGCCTCCGTCTCCGTCAGCTGGCCGTTCCAGCCGAACCAGACACCGCCATGATCCCTCAGGGCGGCTAGAACGCCGACAGCGAGGCCGCCGGCCGCCGGGCCGTCTTTCTTCGGCATGGCCACGCGGTTCGAGACAATAACCAGCCGCCTGTCGCCCGTATTTGTCACCGTCTCTCTCCTTTGCTTCGAGCAGTCAGAGGGCTTCCTCCCAGGACCGGCTCAGCCGCATTGCCGCATTGATGATGCCCGCCATGCTGTAGGTCTGCGGGAAGTTACCCCAGAGCGCATGCGTGTCCGGGTTGATGTCTTCGGACAGGAGTCCGAGCGGGTTGCGCAGCGACAGCATGTTCTCGAACAGATCGCGCGCCTCATCGACGCGGCCGATGGCGGCCAGCGCGTCGATGTACCAGAACGTGCAGATGTTGAACGCGTTTTCCGGTTCGCCGAAGTCGTCGGCAGCGACATAGCGGAACAGGTGCTTGCCGCGGAGCAGCTGCTTGCCAATGCACTCCACGGTGGAGATGAAGCGGGGATCCTTAGCGTCCAGGAAACCCGTGTCATGCATCGTCAGCAGACTGGCATCCATTTCAGGCCGGCCGAAGGATTCGGTGAAAGACTGCTGCTCCTCATCCCAGGCCCGTTCGAGAATGTCATCACGCATCGCCGTCGCGGTGTCTGCCCAATAGGCCGCGCGATCGGACAGGTCAAGAGCGCCGGCAATCTTTGCCAGCCGATGGCAGGCCGACCAGCACATGATGGCCGAAAAGCTGTGCACCCGCTGTCGGCCGCGGTACTCCCAGAGTCCGGCGTCGGGCTCGTCATACTTGACGCGCGCGAACTCGCCGAGCTTCTCCAGCCGTTCAAACTCGGCAACCGTACCGGAGCGCGGCATGCGGTCGTCGAAGAAGAATTGCGTGGCGGACATGACCACGGCCCCGTAGACGTCGTGCTGAATCTGCTCGAAGGCCTGGTTGCCGCGCCGCACCGGGCCCATACCGAGAAAGCCGGAGAGGGTGTCCACGATTTCCTCTTCCATCTTCGAGCTTCCGCTGATGCCGTAGAGCGGCTTCAGACCGTCGTCGTCTGAATCGGCAACGAGGTTCATGATGTAGCTGAGGTAGTTCTGCATGGTCTTCGTGGCACCGAGCCGGTTCAGCGCCTGCACGACAAAGTAACTGTCGCGCAGCCAGCAGAACCGGTAGTCCCAGTTGCGGCCGCTGTCGGCGGCCTCCGGGACCGAGGTGGTCAGCGCCGCCACGATCGCGCCCGTGTCTTCAAACGTGCAGAGTTTCAGGGTTATCGCCGCACGGATGACGGCGGACTGCCACTCGAAAGGAATAGAGAGTCCGCGACTCCATTCCTGCCAGTAGTCCCGGGTTGCGCGGTAGTGGTTGTAGAAGGTGTCAGCGCAGGACTCGCGAATCGTTTCATCCGGGCCCAGCACCAGGAAGACCTCCCGGTCGACGACAAACGCATTCTCTTCGATTACGTGGGTCAGCGATGCGGTCGTCGTCAGGCGGAGGGTCGTGTCGGCGCAGCGATAGCGAATGTGGTTGCTGCCCTTGCTGAGGTCGCAGGCGCTCGCGCCGTAATCCCGGGCCGGGCGTAGCCGGATGCGAATTCGCGGTCGTCCGGATTCGACCTGGATGCGCCGCATGAGCATCATCGGTGTGAACATGCGCCCGAGATAACGGTAGCGAGGCGCAAAATCCGTGATGCGGATGCTGCCGCCCTGCTGGTCAGTCAGCGTTGTGTGGACGATCGCGGAGTTAGTGCCGTACTCCTGGTGGCTGCTGGCAAAGTCCTCCAGCTCGATGGCGAAAAAACCCGGCAGATCGGCCTCATCGTCTTTGCGAAGCAGGCGACAGAACACCGGGTCAGAGTCAAACTGCGGCAGGCAACTCCAGACCATGGTGGCCTTCTCGTCTAGCAGCGCGGCGACCTGGCAGTTACCAATGAGTCCGAGATTGAGATTGCTCATGTTGCTCGTCAGTCCTTCCTTATCAAAAGTGGTTCTGGCCTCGACTGGCCTGCCGACTCAGGCTATCGAGGCGCCCAGCCAGCGGCGCACGGCCGCGACGTCGGGCAGCCGATAGTGCGCGTCGCTGTCACGCCGATCACCGACGCACACCGACAGGCCCCCGTATTCGTTGGCGGCCCGAAACCCATCCTCATCGGTCACGTCGTCGCCGACGAAAACCGGCACGCGGTTGCGAAACGGCGCCTGGTCGAGCAACACGCGGATCGCTTCACCTTTGCTGTGAGAACGCGGGGCTATCTCCAGCACCATCTTTCCTTCGATGAGCCGAAAGTCCTCGCCCAGCCTTGCCAGCAGCGAAGAGACATAGTCGCGGCTGTCGTCAGCGAGCGCCGGCGCGCGCCGATAGTGCAGCGAGAACCCGTTGGTCTTTTGCTCGAGGAGCAGACCATCGCGGTCTGCCACGAAGCGTTCAGCGTCGCGGCGTATCGCGGCCGGCACGGCAGGTGGTTCTTGCTGCGCTATTGGCGACCCGTTGATTCTTATTTCCGAGCCGTGCGCGCCCGCTGCCGGCAGCGCCAGTGACGAGAACATGCGGTCGATCTCGCTCAGGCTGCGGCCGCTGACCAGCGCCAGCGCACCATCGAGCTTCGCTGCAGCATCCTGCAACAGCTGCAGCAGTTCGTCGTCGGCGTGCACTGCCGCCGGGTCGTCCTCGATGTCGACCAGGGTTCCGTCGACGTCAAGAAACAGCGCGCTGCTGTCGGCGGGAATGTGTTCCGGTGGCCGGCTCATACCGGCACTCTAGCAAAGCAGGCCGCGGCGTCAGGTGAATTTTTCTCGCCCTGGGAGCGGGCGGAGCTGGCGTGGCTCAGCCGATCTTGACGAGCTCGATATCGAAGTTAAGCGCTTTACCGGCCAACGGATGATTGGCATCGACCGTAATGCTCTCGTCAGCGACTTCGGTGACGGTCAGCTGCATGATCTGTCCTTCCGGACTCTGCGACTGCAGCTGCATGCCGATCTCGGGCTGAATCTCCTCGGGCAACGCGCTTCGCGGTACTTCCTGGATGAGCTGCTCGTGATGTTCGCCGTAGGCATCTTCGGCTTCGATCTTCACCGACTTGTTATCGCCAACCGCCATACCCTCGACCGCCTTGTCGAAGCCGGCGATGACCTGACCGCTACCCAGTTCGAAGGTCAGCGGATCGCGTCCGGCGGACGAATCGAAGGTCGTGCCGTCATCCAGCGTACCGGTGTAGTGAATGTGGACCGTATCGCCCGATTTGGCGTTGCTCATGTTTGCTCCGTGATTGAGTCGGTGTGCTGCGCAGGGTACAGGAATAAACGCGCCGCGGCTTTCGAATCGGCGAATTCCCCGAGCGCCTCAGGACGGAGCGCCGCATTCGAATCGTCGAGAATTCAGCCCTCTGGTTCTGCGCTTCAC
>CAZFVT010000331.1:0-4496 GCA_964522355.1 uncultured Woeseiaceae bacterium
TGTTGAATCGAACTGGAAACTGATCTGCCAGAACTACCACGAGTGTTATCACTGCGGCATCGCGCATCCTCAGTTGCACCGCATCAGCGACTACGGCCAGCTGACCAACGCCGAGTCGTCCGGCAAGCTGTTTATCGGCGGACCGATGGCGATCAAGCCCGGTTTCCAGTCCATGACCGTCAACGGCATGACGAGCCGCGCGCCCTTCGCGGGTCTCGAGGGTGACGATCTTCGCACGGTGCATTATTTCAACCTGCTGCCGAACTTTCTCCTGAGCATTGCTCCCGACTACGTGCTCACCCATCACGTCTGGCCTCGGGGGCCTGAGTCGGTGTTTATCGAAACGGAGTGGTTCTGCCAGCCCGAACAGCTCGATGCCGACGACTTCGACATCTCGGACGCCGAGGAATTCTGGGACACCACCAACCAACAGGACTGGCAGCTTTGCCAGAACGCTTTGAAAGGCCTGAAGTCCGCTCACCACAGACCGGGTCGATATCATCCCTCCGAGGACTGCGCGCATCGCTTTGATCAGTGGTACGTTAAACGGATGTTTCCAAACCTCTGAAGCAGAAGCTCTCCGTGACCAACTCGTTGTCCGTCAGCAATGCAGAACCCGGTGACTACGCTCGCGTGGTTGAGATCTATAACCACTACATCCTGCACAGCCCGGCCACCTTCGATCTGCAGCCCTATTCCATCGGCGAGCGCGTGCCCTGGTTCGCCCGGTTTGACAGCGACGGTCGCTACCAGCTGCTGGTCGCCCGGCGAGAGCAGGCCGTGGTTGGCTACGCCTACAGCTCGCCGTTTCATGACCGCCCGGCCTACGACATATCGGTCGAGACGACCGTGTATCTCGATCCGGAACATCTCGGCGCAGGTGCCGGCACGGCGCTCTACACTGAACTCTTCAAGCGCCTGGCGGACTGCGACCTGCACGGCGCTTACGCCGGAATCACCCTGCCCAATGACGCATCCGAGCGACTGCACGAGAAGTTCGGTTTTACTCAGATAGGCATCGAAACCGAGGTTGGCCGCAAGTTCGACCGCTACTGGAGCGTTGCCCGCTACGAACGTAGACTCTAGCCGTCGATTCTGCCGGAGCGTCACCATGGCCAAGCGCAAGCCCGCCAACGCCGTTACCGAACTTCGCGGGCATTTGCGCAAGCACCCGGACCTGCGTGCTATTGAGCTCCTCGTCGCCGACGTCAACGGCGTGCTGCGCGGCAAGCAGATTCAGCGTCGCGATTTTGAGAAGACATTCGCCGACGGCTTCGCCATGCCCGGTGGCACCGTGCTGCTCGACACCCAGGGCAACACGGTCGACGGTATCGGCTGGGCCAGCGAAGACGGCGACCCCGACCTTCCCGCCGAGATCGTGCCCGGACGCCTGGTGCCGGTGCCCTGGGCAAAACGCCCGACGGCGCAAACCCTGTTCCGCTTTCGGCGGGATGACGGCCAGCCGTTTATCGGCGATCCTCGCGCGCTGCTCGAACAATCACTGGAAAAAGTCCGACGCTGGTGCCCACGGGTTGTCATGGCTGCGGAGCTGGAATTCTTCCTGCTGGAAGCCCGAACCGATCGTCCAACGCCGCGCGCTTCGCGTATTCCGGGGCTCGGCAGGCCTCAACCAGGCCCGCAGGTATATACACCGGACGAGCTCACCGAGGTCGAGGACTTCCTGGACGACCTGCATGAGGTCTGCGAGGCGCAGGCAATCCCTGCCGGTGCCACCACCTCTGAGTTCGCCCCGGGCCAGTTTGAGATCAACCTGCACCACATCGACGATCCGCTGCTGGCCTGTGATCACGCCGTCATGCTCAAGCGCGCCATCAAGGGCGTCGCGCGCAAGCACGGCTTCGTCGCCAGCTTCATGGCCAAGCCCTTCGCAGAATACGCCGGCTCGGGACTGCACGTACACATGAGTCTCTATGGCAGGAATGGAGAAAACTACCTGTCGATGGGTAAACCCGGCATGACGACGCCGCCCTACTCGGCCCGGCTGCGTCACGTGATTGGCGGACTGCAGAAGACCATGGCCGATGCGACCCTGCTCTTTGCGCCCAATGCGAACTCCTATCGGCGGCTGCGTCCGGAAATGTTTGCGCCGGTTGAACCCAACTGGGGCGCCAACCACCGCAACGTTGCGCTGCGCATCCCCGATGCCGATCAGAAAAACCTTCGCTTCGAACACCGCGGCTCCGGCGCCGATGCCAACCCCTACATCGTCACGGCCGGCATTCTCGCCGGGGTGTACCACGGGCTAAAAGAAAAACCGGCACCCAGCCGAATGGTCGCTGAGCGGGAGGCGGTTCGACTGAAGGCAAAGATCCCGAACCGCTGGAGCACGGCAATCGACCGATTTGAACGCAGCAGGATCCTCCGCGATTTTTTCGGCGACGAGTTCGTCAGGCTTTATGCCGGCAATCGACGCGCCGAGGAGGAACGCCATCACTTCCAGGTGAGCGACGTTGACTACGACTGGTATCTGCGAGCGCTTTAGTTAAGAAGGCCCGCTACGCGGATGCTCGCGCGAGATCCTTTTCGATCGAGCGACTGGCCAGGACGTAGCTCAGTGCGGCGAACGGGTAGACGGCGGCGGCAACGCCGAACAGCGCATAGCGCATCGACTCCGCGCCGAACGTCGGATTCAAGAGATCACTAAGTATCCCGGTGACCTGCGGTCCAAGCCCCAGCCCGATAATGTTTAGTATGAGCAGCATGATCGCGGAGGCCATGCCACGCATGCGCAGTCCTACCAGGTTCTGGGTCTGCGCGAAGGTCGTCGCGAGATAGAAATTCGAGAAGATCGCCGGAACGACGAATAGCGAGAGCACGACCATCAGCGAGTCGCTGAGAAAAACCGGCACTAGGAACAGCCAGCCGAACATCAGGGCCGCCGCCACGCCCAGCATGGCGCGTTTTTGACCTCCGCGACTCAGGCGGTCAGAAATGATACCGCCGCCGGCGAAACCGATACCGCCGGCAATCCCCAGCACCAGGCCGAGATAGAGGCCGATGTCGACGGGCTGCATGCCAAAACTGCTGACGAGGTAGCGCGGAAAAAACGTGGTCGTCGAATAGCCGACGAAGGACGCCAGCCCCGAACCGACCGATATCCAGACGAACGACGGCCGTCGGAACAGAAATGCCGCAACCTCGAGCACGCCCGGCCGCGACCCGGTGTCCTGGCGCGCCTCCGACAGTCCGCGCTGCGGTTCCTGGATGGTGGTGCGAAACAGGATTGCGAGGAGCAGCCCGGGGATTCCGACAACGAAGAAGGCCTCTCGCCAGCCGATGTTCTGCACGATCCACCCGCCGCTCAGGAAGGCGATCATGATGCCGAAGGAGATCCCCAGCGAGAAAATCCCCATCGCCGCCGAGCGCTCCTCGGGCGGATAAAGATCGGCGATCATGGAATGAGCCGGCGGGCTGCAGCCGGCTTCGCCAACGCCGACGCCGATGCGCGCGAGCGACAGCTGCAGAATGTTCGTTGCCATTCCGGACAACGCGGTCATGCCGCTCCAGAGCGCCAGCGAAATAGCGATCAGGTTGCGCCGGTTCCAGCGATCCGCCAGCAGGGCGATAGGCACGCCCAGCGTCGCGTAGAAGAGCGCAAACGCCGGCCCCGCAAGGAAGCCCAAAACCGTGTCACCAACGCCAAACTCGACTTTGATCGCCGGAAGCAGGATCGCGAGGATCTGCCGGTCAATAAAGTTGAACGTGTAGATGACGACCAGCACGCCCAAGGTGTAGCGACGCACCCGGTCTGCGTTAGGCATCGGACTTACTGTTTAGCCTTCAGCATTGCCGGTCCGACGCTGCCGGCTTCGGGCCGACGAGGATCGGAAAAGCCCCGGTAGTTTTCATCGCGTTTGATCACCGACTGCAGGCTTCCCATCGCCTGCCCCTCCTGCACCTGGTGACCGCGACGCTCGAGCTCGCGCACCGTATCCGGGCTGAAGCCGGACTCCAGTCGCAGCACGTCCGGCAACCACTGATGGTGAATGCGGGCGACGCTGGTTGCGTCCGCGATGTTCATCCCATGATCGATGACGTTAACGATCATCTGCAGGACCGTGGTGATGATGCGGCTACCGCCCGGGCTGCCGGTCACCAGCCACGGTTCTCCGTCAAAGAAAATCATGGTCGGCGTCATGGAGCTCAAAGGACGCTTGCCGGCTTCAATGGCATTGGCTTCGCCGCCGATAAGGCCGAAAGCGTTCGGCACACCCGGCTTCGAGGAGAAGTCATCCATTTCGTTGTTGAGCAGGAAGCCGGCGCCGGACACGGCGATGTGCGAACCGTAGGAGAAGTTCAGCGTGTAGGTATTCGACACGGCGTTGCCGTAGGCATCCATGACGGAAAAGTGCGTCGTGTCCGGGCTTTCATAGGCCGCCGGCTCACCCGGCGCGATATCGACAGAGCGCCGGGCTTTCTGCATGTCGATGGATTCTGCGAGGCTGCGGCCGTAGTCCTCGTCGGTCAGCCAGTCT
>CAZFVT010000332.1:0-4456 GCA_964522355.1 uncultured Woeseiaceae bacterium
CTACGACGTTCACCGCAACCGAGTTTGGCAGCGGCGACTGGACCATCGCTGCCGAGGGTGGAGCCCCCACCCCGGGTGGCACTGGCACCTTCGAGGCGCGGACCGCCGGCGGCAATCCGGACGATTATGGGCGAAGCATCGTGCAGCTGCCCGCCAACCCGGCCTGCCCCACCGGATCGTTTATTCTGGCACTCAATTCCGCGGCGGTTTACGACCCGGCAACATCCGGGGCCATCGACTCCATCGACTACAGCTGGGACATGCGCATGAGCCCGGACGAGCCGGTGACGACGGTCGGCACGCTTGGCCTGCAGCAGGATGGTTTTTTCTATGGTGCCTTCGACGTCCGGCTGTCGACCGGCGCAGGCACGCCCACCTGGAACAGCTACAGCACCAACGGCCTGACGGCCGCCGATTTCGAGGGCTATCCCGGTTGGAATAATGCCGGCCAACCGGCCAATCCGGATTTCTCTGCTTCTGGCTCGCCAATCACTTTCGGGCACGTGACCGGCGCGTCGCGCGGCTTCGGTGGCTTCGACGCCTTATGCGCGAGTCCGCCGCCGGCCGGTGCCGATCTGGACAACTGGCAGGTGGACGTCAGTTCGTCGACCGGTCCTTCGAACGGTGAGCTCAGCTTCGAGGCTGATACCTACAACGTCGCCGAAACGGATGGCACCGTAACGGTCGTCGTGGAACGCAATGGCGGAACTGACGGTGAAGTCAGCGTTGACTACATGACAGTTCCCGAAACGGCCACCGCGGACGCCGATTACAGCAGCGATACCGACACACTCGTGTTCGCCGACGGCGTCAGTGAACAGGACGTTGCAGTCACGATTCTGGACGATGATCTCGTCGAAGGGGATGAGGCGTTTCGGCTGGAACTGATGAACCCCACCGGCGGCGCGATTGTGGTACTGCCTCAGACCGCGACGGTGAACATCGCCGATGACGACGCCGGCTACGACGTCGCCATCGACATGGAGATAGTCCCGCTATACGAGAACATCGGCGGTGCAACCGAGATTCAGATCGAAGTGGCTTTAACCGCCTCGAACCTCGGTCCCGGCATTGCTACTCAGATCGTAGGCACTCTATTGCCGTTTCCAGATTCTGCCGGTGATTATGCATATGTCTCCGACGATACCGGCGGACTGTTCACGCAGAATCTGCTGGCCCAGTGGAACTGGCAGGTAGGCGATATAGCCCCCAACACGTCGCGATCGATGACGGCTGTTTTTAGAAAAGTAGAGCCTAGCGTCGGCGCGGAGCTGACGTTGGGGGCAAACCTGCAGGCCCAGATACCTCAGGGTGAGCCAGACCTGGCGAATAACGAGGTCTTCGTAACAGTGCCTGTCGGCGGCGCCGACGTCAGCGTTTCCTTGACCGCGGACCGACGCGCCGACGTTTCGGCAAACGGGCTCCTTTTCTTTGACGCCGTCTTTCTGCTTGACGTCAGCTACCTGTCGCTGTCATCCGAGCCGGCTAAGGACGTTGTAGTCACTGTCGACCTGCCAGGTTCGGTAATTGAGGCTGACCCTGAAATACCTGGCTGCGCACGCGTTGGAGCAACCAACGACGAGTATGAATGTCGCTTCGACGAGTTGAGTGAGAGTTTTACTACCGAGCTGCTCGTTTCCGTGAATAGCAACACGACGGTGTCCGCTGTCGCGTTGGTCGATTCGTCCAACTATGACCCGGACCTGACGAATAACAGGGCCGAGGATAGCGTCTCAATTCCACCGGTCGAATCCTCTGATCCGCCGGGACCGAACGAGAACGATAGCTCCTTCTGTTTCATTGCGACCGCAGCCTATGGCAGCCCATGGCAACCCAACGTCGTCGTCCTACGTTCATTCCGCGATGAGTGGCTCCTTACCAACGTTCCTGGGCGCTGGTTTGTTGCCACTTACTACGAATTGAGTCCGCCGATTGCGGACTGGATTGCTGAACGCGACTGGGCGCGAGCGCTCGTACGCGCAGGTCTGACGCCGATTGTCTTTGCGATTGAGAAGCCGCTATGGGCGTTTACGGGTGCTCTGTCACTGATGCTTACTGTGAGGAGGCGGCGCTGGCTCGCTTCCGAGCTTGGTGCTCGCCTGGCGTATGGCCGAAGTAAGCCTTGAAGCAGGCGCCGAAGTGCGCGGCCGACGTAAACCCGGTCGCGAACGCCGAATCGCCGGGCGCTTCGCCGCGTTCGAGTAGTTCGGCCGCCTGATGGAGACGGTAGATCCGCAGGTGTTCTGACGGGCTGCGGCCCGTCAGAGCCTTTAGTTTGCGCTGCAGCTGGCGTTCGCTCATAGCGACGTTCAGGGCCATTTCCGCGACACCATAATCAACGATGCTGTAGTTGGCCGCCATGCCTTGTTCGAGGCGCTCGAGGAAGGTCGCGTCGCGGCGACTGAGGCCGGCAATACCGTCGGCTTCATCTCCCCGCCTGCCGCTGTAGAACCGCGCGACCCGGGCGGACAGCATCTGTCGCGTCTCCAGCAGGTTGCGAAGACGTAACCGCAACTCCTGCTCGTCGAATGGCTTGGTGAGATACTCGTCGGCGCCTTCTTCCAGACCTTGCAGGACGTGGCTCGAATCGCTGAGTGCCGTTAGCAGCACGACCGGAATATGGCTTGTGCGGTGATCGGATTTGATGGCTCGACAAAAATCAAAACCGTCCATCTTTGGCATCATGACGTCGCTAATGATGACGTCCGGCATGACCTCCTGGATGTGGCGCAGTCCGGCGTCGCCGTCCTTTGCCTCGACGACCTCGTAGTGGCTCTGCAAAACCTCGCGCAGGAAACTGCGCAGCTCGGGATCGTCCTCAACGATCATGACTCGGGCATCGAGCCGGGTGTCGGAGTCCGAAGTCCGCGAATCGGACGATTCCGCGCCGCCCGCCAGCGCTCGCCGCGTTGCCTCAACCTCTCGGGCGATGACCGCGTGCGCGATCTCGCTGCCATCGGCTTCGATAACGAATACTCCCGGGATGCGGACCTCGAAATGGGCCCCGCAGTTGGCCTTGTTCTCGACCGTGACGCTGCCTCCAAGACCGTCCGTCGTCTCTTTAACGAGGGCGAGCCCAAGCCCGCTGCCGGCCGCCTTACCGGTCCCTTTGCGAAACGGCTCGAACAGGTCGGCGACAAGGTCCGGTTCAATACCCGGGCCCTCGTCGTCAACGGCCAGCAACGCCATGTCGTCCAGGCGGCTCAGTTTGACCGAGACGACGCTGCCGGATGGGGAGAACTTGATCGCGTTTGAGAGCAGGTTCAGGACGATCGTTTCCAGCACCTCTGGTTCCGCTCGCAGTCCCAGCCCGGTTTCGATGTCCCCCTGCAGTTCGATGCCCCGGGACTCCGCCAGGCCGGAGAATGAGTGCAGCGTGCTGCTGACGATGGAGCTGAAGTTCTGATCAGTGGCTTGCTGTTTCTTCGGGCGTTCATTGTTGGCCAGGAACAGCAGCTGTTCGACGAGCCGCAGCAGGCGCTCGCCGCTCGAGACGATGGCAGCAACGCGATCGGTAGCCTGCAGCTCCTGACCCGATGCTTTCAAGCGTCCCGCAGATCCCAGAATCAGCGTTAACGGCGTTCTAAATTCATGTGAGACCCGTGCAAAGAACTGTTCCTTGGCCCGCAGCAGCTCTCCGGTGCGTTCGGCCTGTTGCTCTATGGTTTCTTTCTGCCGGGTGACCAGCGCCGTCCGCTCAGCCACAGTTTGTCGGAGCTGATCTGCCTGCGCACGGAGACTCAGCGTGCGCCAGCGGACAAAGGCCGTAATCGCAAGCAACGTCAGCAGCGCATACGTCAACATCGCAGTTCCCGTCAGCCACCACGGCGCGAGGACCTCTATGTCAAACCCAAGTTCTTCAGCGCCCCAGACATCATTGCTGTTCGCACCGCGAAGCTGGAATCGGTAGCTGCCCGGGTCCAGGTTCGTATAGGTTGCCAGGCGGTTACCGCCATCAGTTGCAATCCAGTCGCGATCAAATCCTTCCAGTCTGTAGGCATAGCGGTTTCGCTCCGGACTGACAAAATGCAGGCCGGCAAACTCCAGGGTAATCACGTTCTGCTGATGCTCGAGCGTAACGGCGGATGCATGCGTGATGGCCCGCTCGAGCACGTGACCATCGGCGCCGGGTACTTGCTCTTCGCCGAGCACGCTGAATCCCGTGAGTGCCAGCGGTGGTGAAAACGGATTGTCTCGAATCTCGTCCGGACGGAAGCGCGTAACGCCGTTTGTGCCGCCGAAGTAGAAGTAGCCAGCGCTGTCCATCAGCACCGCATCTCGATTGAACTCAAAGCCCTGAAGGCCATCCCGCGGGTCATAGCGTCGGACTGCAAGTGGCTCAGGATGGATACGTGCAAGGCCGCGATTGCTGCTCACCCAGATTACGCCGTCGTCATCCTCAAGCGCGGCGTAGATAACGCCGGGCGGCAGCCCGTCGCTGTCCCGATAGGTCTCC
>CAZFVT010000333.1:0-4442 GCA_964522355.1 uncultured Woeseiaceae bacterium
TGTGATTGCCACAGCGCCAACCGCGAGACCCTTCGCGGCGTTGCGTTAGCCGAGGTCGGGGACTTTCTTGACCAGCATCCTGAGGCATTCACCGCGAATTGCGATGTCTTCCTCGAGCAATGCAATCTCATTAAGAATCTCGGCAACAAGGTTCTCTTTGCTCGACCGTGCCTCCAGCACCTTATCGAGTTCGCTAACGGCGTCGCGCAACTTCGGATGCATGCTGAGCTTGGAGTCACCGCTCTGCTTCTGCACACGTGGGAACTTGTAGCTTCGGGAAGACGGCAGGATCGAATCCTGAGGTCGATCGTAGACGATGCGCAGAACGTCGACGGCATTGATGCTCGTTACATAGTAATTTTCGATCTGCATCGGGCTGGCAACGCCCATCTCGCGCAAGGTAGGTATATCGGTACTCATTGGCCTGCCCTTCTGGTTTTGATTTAGCCCGGCTGCGCGATGGCAAAAGACCGCGTCCATATGGCGAGGATTCTGGATCACTTCCCTGAACGACCGCCGATTGTGGCGTTCATTCTGACAAATACTGACAACGCTGTCAGCACATCAAGGCCAGGCGTTTCGAGCGCCGGGAAACCGGAACTCGCGGTCCGGTCCGGACTGCCCGATCCCGCTTGAATCACCCTGAACGAGCTGCCAGCATCGACGTACTGATCGCTGGACTCAACGATGATGCGCAAACTACCTGCAGTACTTCTGGCTTTGTTTCTCAGCCTGCCCGGGGTTGGGCACGCCTGGGACTGGAAGCTGACGCCGTATCTGTGGGCCCCAGGCGTCGACGGCAGCGTTCAGATCGGCCCGCTTGAAGGGGATGTCTCAGCGGACGTCGAGGATCTTGTCAACGTGTTTCGCGGCGGCGCCCTCATCAGGGCCGAAGCCAACAACGGCCAGCACGGCGTTTTTGCAGACCTTATCTACCTGAGGCTTCGCGATGAGAACGCGAGGCCAACGCCGGGTGGCAACCTGCAGCTCGATCTCGATGCCCTGATCGCCGAGGGTGCCTACCTGTATCGATTTGCGGATACCTATGCCGTCGAGCTCGGGGTTCGCCACTGGGAAATGGACGTCGCCCTGGTTCCAGCCGTGCTGCCCGCGGTGGAAAACAACAACAGCTGGACCGACGGCTTCATTGGATTGCGCTCTGAAGTGCCGATCAGCGAAAACTGGGACTGGCTGTTTCGCGCCAACGTCGGCGCTGGCGGCTCGGACTATGCGGCCGGCCTGCAGATGGATTTCAGGCGAAAGTTCAAAAGCGGCAACAGCCTCGATATCGGCCTCAGCATTCTCGACTTCAATTACGCCCGCGGCACCGGGCTGCGATCTGTCGATCTCGACCTCACGCTGGAGGGGCTGACGATCGGGTACACCTTCGATCTCTAGGCGGTTGACTATGGTTCGATGGCTGATCGTGCTCACCGGCCCGTATAGGCATTCGCGCATTGGATAAACGGCCTGAAATGACAACAGAGGTGGGTAACGAGCCCCAGTCGGACGAAGCCGAAGCGGTAGCACAGCTCTATGCGTACGTTGTTGGCGAGCTGGAGGCGGGCAAGGATCGGGACTGGGTCGCCGGCCAGCTGGTCGATCATGGTCTGGCCCGTGATGACGCAGAGCGCATGACCAACAGCATCTTTGACGAGATCGAGGCGATCATAGACCGGGAACGCTACACGCGCATATCTATCCTGCGCGGGGCACTGGGTGGATTATTCACCGCCCTGGTTAGCGCCACGGTCTGGACCGGGCTGACGACGATGACGGGCTTTAACATCGGCATTCTTGCCTGGGGCATCGGCGCGCTATGCGGGTACGCGGTTGTTCAGTTTTCCGGAGGGCGCAGGGGTGTCCCCCTGCAGATTGCCGCCGTCGCGACCGGCGCCCTGGGGATCATTCTTGGCAAGTGCTTGATGCTGCACTACAGCCAGTCTGCAGTACAGATAGCGAATACCGCTGCAGCCTCCACGCTTACACCGGAGACCTTGCTGAAATTGCTGGGGCAGATTCCAGGAACGCTGACGCTGTTCGACGGGCTTTGGATCATTCTCGCCCTGGTCACGGCCTGGAAACTGCCGATGGCCAGTGGCCTTATCGTAAACACCTACAGAAATCCTGCGGACCCTCTCTCCTGACGCAGAACGACCGCCGACAGGTGGGTGGCGGTCGTAGTGAATTTCGAATTAGGTCATGCTTAGTCGCCGCTAATCTGCGCGAGGTGCAAAATGCAGTACTACCTCAATGGCTTCAAACCGGGAGACCCCGACGATCATCGGTCGAACGCCGATCTCTCGACTCACAAGAGCGAAGCGCTGCCGGAGCAGATCGATGTGCTGATTGTCGGCTGCGGCCCGGCGGGTTTACTGCTGGCTGCCCAACTCGCCCGCTTTCCGGACATTTGCACTCGTATCGTTGATCAAAAGACAGGTCCATTGGAGATGGGCCAGGCTGACGGCGTATCCGGTCGGTCGCTCGAGATCTTCCAGGCGCTGGGGTTTTCTGAACGCGTGCTCAAGGAGGCGTACTTCCTGGAAGCCATCACTTTCTGGGCGAGCAACGGCGACAAGCCTGAAGAAATCGTACGGCGCAGCAAGAAAATAGACGGCCGCGGCGCGTTCTCGGAATTTCCGCATGTTGTCCTCAATCAAGCCCGGGTCCACCAGTTTCTTCTTGATCGGATGGCGCAGTCACCGGCGCAACTTTCCCCACACTATGGTCATAGGCTCATCGAGATGAAGATTGATGAGTCCGGCGAGAACCCTTACCCCGTTGAGGCAACCCTGGAGCGCGACGGCCAGAGCGAACGGCAGCGGATAGCCGCGCGCTACGTAGTTGGCTGTGACGGGGCAAGAAGCACGGTGCGACAAAAGCTGGGGCTCGAGCTACGTGGGGACTCGGCCAACAAAGCCTGGGGCGTTATGGACCTCCTGGTCGTGAGCGATTTCCCGGACATTCGCATCAAGAGCATTATTCAGTCGGACGTCGAAGGTGCTCTGTTGATCATCCCGCGAGAGGGCGGACATCTGGTTCGCCTTTACGTCGAGATGGACAAGCTTAAGGAAAGCGAGCGCGTCGCCAGTCTGAATATCACGATCGAAAACCTCATCGCAGCCGCAAGGAGAATCCTTCACCCCTACACTCTCGACGTCAGGGAAGTCGTCTGGTGGTCCGTTTACGAGATTGGCCAACGAGTTTGTGAGAGTTTTGCGAATCGGCCAACTACAGTTACCGATAACAGATGGCCCAACGTATTCATCGTCGGGGACGCCTGCCATACCCACAGTCCGAAAGCGGGCCAGGGCATGAACGTGTCGATGCACGACAGCTTTAACCTGGGCTGGAAGCTGGCCTCTGTAATCCGCGGCCGGATCATTCCGGACGTTCTCTCGAGCTACGAGGCAGAACGTCGAGCCATCGCCCGGGAGCTCATCGATTTCGATCGCGAACTCTCCACGATGTTCTCAGTTCAGAACGACGATACCCATGATGCAACGCAGCTTGAAAAGTACATGATCAAACACGACGGCTACGTTTCCGGCACACAGACTCGGTATTCGCCGTCACTGATCGTTGCGGAGTCAGACTGCCAGGAGCTGGCAGAAGGGTTCCGAATCGGTACTCGGCTGGATGCCTGCCCGGTGGTTCGCCTGACCGACGCCCGACCGCTGCATTTGCGACATGCCCTGGAGGCCGACGGACGCTGGCGCATTATTGGATTCGGCGACGCAGCGCACCCGGAATCCGGCAACTCCGGCCTGATTCGCTTCGTCGAATACCTTCAGAACCACGCAGATTCTCCAATTCGCCGCTATACGGGCGAGGAAGAAGACATTGATGCCGTCATCGAGCTGCTGGCTGTTTTTCAGCAGGACTTTCGCGACGTCGACATCACCTCCCTCCCCGATCTGCTTTGGCCGGCGAAGGGGATTTATGGACTGAGAGATCATTCCAAGGTCTTCTGCCCGGACCTGCATCGGGGTGTGGATATCTATGATGTGAAGGGTATCGATCGGGAGAAGGGATGTGCTGTCGTTGTGAGGCCGGATCAGCATGTTGCGGGGGTTTGGGGATTGGATGGGTTGGTGGAGATGGGGGAATTTTTTGCCGGGTTTATGGTTGAGCGGTGAGTGGGTGAATAGGGTGGGATTGCCCTCGTGGCTGCGCCACTCAGTTATGTCGGACGACGAAGTCGTCCTCGGAAGACTCAGATCGGCTAGGGCCGATCTTCGCCCCTGCGGGGCGCCCCAAGAGTACTTCCTACGGCAAGCACTCTTCGAGTCCTTGCCTCTGGGCGCGCGCTTCGCGCGTCTAAACTCGCTGGCGCGAGTGTGACTCGGGCCATCCCTGGCCCTCGCCCTCACTGCGTTCGGGTCGCTTCGCGGTCCAAATCGGCAATCCTGCCGATTTGTTTCGAACGGGGTTCTCTTCCC
>CAZFVT010000334.1:0-4438 GCA_964522355.1 uncultured Woeseiaceae bacterium
TTATCCAATTCCAAATTTTTCGGCTCTATGGACTATCGGGCGCCGATGTCGGCATCTCTGCGAGCCTTGAGGACATTGACGGAATTTTCGACATCGCCGGATCGCTGCGCCTCGACGCCGTCGGCAACTATGAAATCCGCGGCCTGGTCATGCCAACCCCTGAAGCCTCTCCGGACATCGTGCGCCAACTCCAGTTCCTGGGCTCACCCAATGAGCGCGGGCAGCGCGAGTTTCGGCTTGAGGGCTCTCTCTAGCATGCCAGCGCCGGCCGGGTGAACCCGGCAACCTACTCCACAGTCACTTCGCGAAACACCTGCATCATCGGGAAGTAGAGCGCGGCGCGCACGTTGCTGGCGCCGCTCCAGGCGCGATATATCTGGACGTAGCGCTCCAGCTGCTGGTGGTAGCGAGCAGCCTCTTGATCGACAAACTGCTCGAGGCCGCCACCCTCGTGGGTGCTGGTCTTGTAGTCAACGATCCAGTGAACGTCACCGTCCAGGCGCACCCGATCGATGACGATAGAGCGAATCTCACCACGCCAGACCCCCGTCAGGGCCAGTTCCGCCTGCCCTTCACCGCTGAGTATCCATTGACCCTTGTCGTCGCCGAGCGCCAGGGTCAAAGCGCGTTCGACCCGCTCTTCGACCTCCTCCAGGCGTGCCGCCGAAACGCCGAGCCGGGCGGCCCAGCGCCGGGTCGTCGATTGACGCAGTTCGGCATCACTCAGTGCATTCGAGTGCTTTCCCTGGGCGAATTTCTGCAGCCACTTGTGAACCAGCGTTCCCGCGTCCCTCGCGGCCGCACCGACCCATTCATACTGCACTTGGTAGACGTCCTCGTCGTAGCGGTCCTCGCTGGACTCAGCTGTGCCCGGCAGTTCCGGGACAGGCGGTGCGGCGCGGGTTGGGTCCAGACGGCGCAAGGTGGTTTCCTGCAGCACGGAATCCGGCTCTTCATCGCCATAGGAGCCCTCTGGAGGGCTCGCAATGGCACCCTCCACGCCGCCTCTGACTGTGTCCCAGAGACGGCTCAGGAGTGCTCCTTTGTGCGGCTTGCCGGGTTCGCCGTCCGGCCCAGGATTCAGGTTGAATACCAGCTGCAACGAGCTCTGCGCTCGAGTGCAGGCCACGTAGAGCAGGCGATCCAGCTCATGCTCGTCACTCGCCTTCCCGGCATCCTCGATGTAGCGATGCAACAGGTCCTGCTCTGAGCCCGCTCCTACCGGGCTGATCAGCAACTCCGGTTCCCCCGATCTGCCGGGTACATTCAGCCAGTTCAGCACCCTCCGACCAGAGCCCCGAGTGCTGCGTCCGAGGAACGGCAGGATGACGTGATTGAACTGCAGGCCTTTGGCTTTGTGCATCGTCATCACATGCACGCGACAGGCTGAATCGGCACCGCTCGACACCCGCTCAGCTTCCAGCGCCGACTGTAACCGCGCCGGATCTTGCAACGTACCGGCGGTTTCCAGGCGCTCGAGGATGTCGAGGAAGCGGTAGGCGTTGTCCAGCTGGTCGTGGCTCAACAGGCAGGCCGGGCCGTCAAAGCGCAGCCAGGCGCGTTCGACTCGTTGTCGCAGGCTTCTAAAACGGTCGACTCTGAGAAAGTCCTCAGCGGCGAGCATGAAGTCGGCGACCAACGATTGACCTTCGAGGGACAGCGCCGTCCGGCGCTCCTGATCCTTGAGCAGCTCCCAGACCGTCGAGCCCCGATCGCCCACGACGAGCGCGTGGAGGTCGCTCCAGCTCAAACCAACCAGCGGGCTGCGCAGCAGGCCCAGCCATGCGGCCCGGTCCCCGAGATGCGACATCGAACGCGTTAGCGCCAACAGGTCGATAATCTCCGGCAGATCCGTAAGCCGGTCAATTTCCACCGCCTGGTAATCAATCTGCCGTGACCGCAGCTCGGCGAGCAGTTCCGGCAGCTGCGTCCGGCTCCGGACCAGCACCGCGATGTCATCGGCCTCACTCGCCGACATCTGGCGTTCGATCAATTCAGCGGTGTACTCAGCCTCCGCCGCCGCATCCACATCGAACAGCGGATGAAGACTTTGCTCACCGAGGTTGCGGTGCTGCTCGACCGGCACCGATTCGGAGTAGCCAATTGCCCCGGCATCCGGATCGTCGCTATCGGGGAACACCTGCATGAACACCGTGTTGAACCAGTGGACGAGCTGTTCGCCGGATCGGAAGTTGCGGCGCAGGGTCAACGCGTCGAGCTTGAGGTTCTCCAGGCCATGCTCCCGGGCTCGAATGAACTGCCCCACCTCCGCGTCGCGAAATCGGTAGATCGACTGCATGGGATCGCCGACGCAGAAGAAGCTGCGGCCGTCGTTGTTAGACCACCCCGCGACGAGCGTTTCCAGCAGGCCATACTGACGAATGGACGTGTCCTGCATTTCGTCGACCAGCAGGTGGCTGATCCGGTAGTCGAGCATCATCGCCAGTTCGCCGGGTTCATCGGCGCTGCCGAGCGCGGCGGACGCGGCCATGGCCACTTCGGCATGATCACAGCTGCCGTTTTCCGAGAACACGCGTTTCAGCTCGGAGACGGCCAGCGGCAATAGCCGGAACAGGGCCATCAGGGTCATCCACTGCTCATCCGAGTAGTGCGGGTCCGGCAGGCGTCTGACCTCGCTTAAGGCCTGATCCAGGCCCGGCGTCTCCACCATCGCCCCCAGCAATCGGACGAACTCGGCTTTCTGCCCGTCGTCTTTGGGCGGGAATCCCTGTCGTACGTTGACCTGTTTGCGCCACTGGTTCTTTTCAGTCAGCAGGAATTCGGCAACTCTTCGCCAGGCATCGATCTGCTCCGCCGTTGCTGCCGGCAACGCCTTTGCGTCGCTTAAGGCATCGAGCCCCGGTTTTGCATTGTCTGCCTCGATCAGGTTGCTCGATGCGTACCTCAGCAAGGGCACGATTGCCGACGGGCTCGAGGCCTGCACGCGATCCCTTACGCCACTTAATCGCTGCTCAATCAGGTCAGCGAGACGATCCTCGAGCGTTCGACGAATCGATTCAGGGTCGCTGCTGCTGCCGCCGCCGGTAATCTGCAGCCACTGGTCGCGCGACTGCAGCATGTCCGACACGTAGCGAACATACTGGCCGGTGTTGTTGTCGAGGTGGGCAAGAATCGTCTCCACCGCCTCACTCGCCGGTCCTTCCTCGACCAGCCAGTCGAGGGTCGCCGTCGCTGCCTTTTCGTACAAACGCGCTGCCGCATGGTCCTGCGCTACGTTGCTGCCGCTGCCGAGCCCGGAAGTCACCGGCAGTAGGCGGGCAACGCCGGCACAAAACGCATCGAGCGTCTGTATCCGCATTCGCCGGGGTGCGTGAGTCAGCTCCCAGCCCAGCTCCCGGTCACGGTCGAGCACCGCGCTCGCGGCCTCCCAGGTCGTGCGCTCATGAGCCGCTTCGGGCACGTCGCCGGCGGCCGCACGATCGAGCGCGCGAACGACGCGTTCACGCATCTCTGCCGCGGCCTTCTTCGTAAACGTGATTGCAAGAATCTCTTCAGGCTCTTCGACGATGGCCAGCAAGCGCAGGTAACGCTGGATCAGCAACTCGGTCTTGCCTGAACCGGCCGGTGCCTGAACGATGAATGAGCGGGAAACGTCCAGCGCGGCGTCTCGTGCCGCGACGTCCGCCGTCAGAAGATCCGATTCAGCCGCCACGTTTTTCCTCCGCCGAGCGGCACAACACGTTCAGCTGCCAGCTTCGCTCCGCATCGCCGCGGAGATTGACGCGGGTATCGCCGGCGACGATGGCCTCGATGAGTCGCTCTACCGACAGCCGCCAGATATCCAGGGTTACCGCCCAGTCATCCGCCTCCATCGGCTTCACGTCAATCGAGCTTCCGGCCTGCCTCCAGGCGACCGTCCCCGGACCGACAAACAGGAAGCCCAGACCGCCGACCGAAGCATTAACAGCAGCCGCGTATACCGGTAGTTGAAGATCGGCGACCTCACCATTCTGACGAATCAACGGACGCGGCTGACCGGTCTTGTAGTCGAGGATCAGCAGGCTGTTGTCGGCAAGCCGGTCGATGCGGTCGGCGCGAAGATCCAGCACAACGCCAGCATGACGATAGGCCAGCCTCTGTTCCAGTGATTCGATGACGAAGGGCTCTCGTTCCAGGTCCGCATGGATGACGGCTCCCAATACTCGTGCCATGCGTCGACGCTCGATCGACAACAGGCGCCGGAGCACCGCGTCGGCGTAACGCTCGACGGCGGCAAGGCTCCGGTCTACCGCGGCAAGGATTTTTTGTTCCCGCTCGGTATCGGACCAGGCTGCCAGCTCATCGCGGCTCAGGCCCTCAGCATAGAGACGCTCCAGCGCGCTGTGGGTGAGAATGCCGCGCAAACGCGGCGTCATGCCCGTCTGGAAAGACTCGATGTCTCTCACGCCCAAACGACCCACGGCGAATGCCGAAAACG
>CAZFVT010000335.1:0-4402 GCA_964522355.1 uncultured Woeseiaceae bacterium
TCCCTCGCCGGCAAGGGGTTCCCGGACAATATCTTCGATGATCGCGAGCGGCGGTTGTTCGGCGCGTATCTGCCGGACCATGCGTTCGACCGACTCGCTTTCGCCCCAGGCTTCGATAAGCACGCCGCGCGCATCGTTGCGCACCGAGCCTGCGACGCCGTGTTCGTTGGCGAGTCGCCAGACGGTCGGCCGAAAGCCGACGCCCTGTACGGTCCCGGATACCCGAATCCGTTCGGTGACGGTCGGCATCAGTGCACCGTGCAGACCATGCAGGGATCAAACGAGCGGACGACATGCTGTACCGCGACGGGATCAACTTCACCGTCTCGCACGGGAGCACCGACCAGCGCCTGCTCCAACGCGCCTGGTACCTCGTTTGCGTCACGCGGGGAGAAGTTCCAGGTGGTCGGTGAAACGATCTGGTAGTTGCCGATGCGGCCTTTCTCGATGCGTACCCAGTGACCCAGGCTGCCGCGCGCGGCTTCGACCACGCCGAAGCCACGGCCTTCTTCCGGTAGTGGCGCGTGATTGCAGCAGGACTCGCCGGGTACCAGGGCATCGGCCCAGTCCTGCATGGCAAGCACGACGCGCGCAACTTCGAGCAGCCGTGCGATGACCCGGTTCCTGACATTGCCGCCGCTTTCCGCCACCAGTTCGCGTATCAACGGTTGCCCGTCAACGCTTTGCCGAGCGAGCGCGCCGACTTCAACGACCTGGCCCTCGAGACGCGGCGCCTTGCACCAGGTGTAGCCGCCTTCGGCATCCGCTTCCGGGACCGTTACGCCGTCATAGGGATGCCGGGAGGCGTCGCGCTCGGCCATCCAGCTGTGACTCAGGTCTTCTGCCACGGCGTCAGGGTCGAAGGGCAGCTGCTCACCGTTGTGCCAGATGCCGGGTGCAAAAAGATGATCGCCATCGCTGCCATAGGCGCCGTAGCTTAAGAAACGATCCGTGGCCCGGCCCATTTTGTCGAGATTCAACGCATCGGCGACGTTTAGGAAACGGCTGAAGTCGCTGCTCGAGGGTTCACGCGCGTCTCGCCAGCGGTCCAGCGCCGCCACCGAGTCGAGCGTCGCGATGTTTTCCAGCGAGTCCCCGAACAGCGTTGTTTCGAGGAAACGCCGGAAGGCAAATAGCAACGTGCGGATCTTGGCGGTATCGCGCGCTTCAATGCCGCGGGTTGTGCCGCCCGGCTGAATGGCCAGGCTGTGTGGCCACTTGCCGGCCAGCATTCCCATCAGGTGCATGAACTCGGCGCGGGCCGGAAGCATTTCCCGCGGCGCCGTGCCCTGCATGGCTTTGAAACGTTCGGCGATGTCCTCAAACCAGGGTTCGCCCTGGTAAACGTCGCGGGCGAAGTCCGGCATGAAGAAGAGATAAAAATGGGTGAGATGGTCCGCGACGTTTTCGTTGGCGAGGATCAGGTTGGATGCTCGCCGACCGTTGTCCGGCATTGCCAGTCCCTGGGCATTGGCCAGCGCCGCTGCGGCCGCCGTTGATTGCGACACGGAACAGATGCCGCAGATCCTGGGCGTGTAGACCATGGCATCGCGCGGGTCTTTGCCGTTAAGGATTTGCTCGAAGCCACGGTAGAGCGGCGACACCACCCAGGCCTCGTTGACCCGGTCGCCGTCGATATCGAGATGCACCTCAAGGTCTCCCTCGACGCGGTTGAACGGCCCGACAATTCGGCGGCTCATGAGCGTTTGCCTTTTGGCTGGCTCGGTGCGACGCGCACGTGATCAGACGTTGCGTTCTCCCGGAGTCGCTGCGGCGTTGCCGCCTTCGATAGAGATGACAGCGCTACAAACCAGGCCTTAGGCATGTCGGTCGGCAGGCCAATCGGGATGCCGGCAATCTTTGGTGTTTCGAAGTGCGGATGGCCGGGTTCCTCGAAGCGCGGCGCGGTGCAGTTGATGCAGGCATAACCGCCCTTGAGGCAGGAACCCTCGCCGTTCCATAGACGGGTGTTGCAGTCGGCATGTGCCTGGGTGCCGAGGCAGCCCATGTGTTCCATCATGCAGCCAAGGTCGCCGGTCTTCTCGGCGCTGGCCTTGAACTCGTAGTATTCGTTTCGCGGGCAGCCGTGATGAACGAGGTGGTCTGCATAGCTGCGCGGACGGCCAAGACTGTCGAGGTCTTCCGCGGCCAGGCTCTCCGCCGAGATCGACATCAGGGTTTCGGACACCCATCCCGGATGCACCGGGCAGCCCGCAATATTCACGACGGGCAGTCCCGCATCCGTTTCGAAGTCCTTGCCGACCAGTCCGGATCGATCGGTGCCGTCGTACTGCAGGCCGCAGGACTCCGAGGGGTTCGAGCCGCCGGCGGTAATGCCGCCAAAGGCGGCACAGCTACCAACCGCCACGACGTAGCGGGCCTTCTTCGAGAGGGAATCGATAACGTCGCGCATCGGTCGGCCGCCGGTCGTCTGGTGAAACTTGCCGCTGCCGTTGGGGCCGTTGACGACCGAGCCTTCGAGGCAGAGCACGTCGAGCGCGAGGGCGTCGTCTTCAATGCGCTGAATCAGCTCGGCGAACTCCGCGCCGGACGCCTCGCTAAGCGCGGGATGCCAGAGCACGTTGATACCCGCCGCATCGAAAACGGTCAGGATGTCGGGCGACTCGGCGCATAACATCGACATACTGCAACCGCCACAGCCGCCTGACTGTAGCCACAGCAGGTTAGATCTCGCCTTCGTGCCGGCGCCGTTACTTCGATCCATCATCAAACTCCAGCGGCAGCCGCAGGCTGAACACGGCGCCACCCTCGGGGTGGTTCGCGGCGCTTAGTGCGCCGCCCTGGTTGGTCGCAAGTCCGTAGCTGATCGACAGCCCGAGGCCGGTGCCTTTGCCGACCGGCTTGGTCGTATAGAAAGGGTCAAAGAGCTTCGGCATCGCACTGTCCGGAATGCCCGGGCCGTAGTCGCGTACCCTGATCGTCACGTCGCTCTCGTCGATACTGCAATCGATGTCGATGCGCGGCCTGTCGGTCTCGTCCATGACGTCGATGGCGTTCTGCACGAGATTCATCAGGATCTGGTGCACCGTGCCCTTGTTGCCCCGGATCTGCTGCTCGTCTGGCAGGTCATAGTGCGTCTCGACCTCGTGGCGGGTACCGCGGCTGACCCAGCGCACGGCGGTGCGAATTGCGTCCGCGATGTCAAAGTCGACGGCCGATTCCTTCTGCGGCGTCGAGTAACGCCTCAGGCTCTGGACGATATCGCGCACGCGCTCGGCGCCTTCGATGGAGCCGTCGATCAGGGAGTCCATGTCCGCGACGATGCGATCGATCTTGAGATCCTCCCTCCGGCTTTGCAGCACCTCCGGCGGCAGGCCCTCGTCGATGGCTTCGAGAAACTGCTTCAGGCGCTGTTCGTAGGAACGCAGCGCCGTCATGTTGCCGAAGACGAAGCTGATCGGGTTGTTGAGCTCGTGGGCAACGCCGGCCACCAGTCGCCCCAGCGATGCCATCTTCTCTGACTGTACGAGCTGCGCCTGGGTCTGCTGCAGGCTCTGGTGTGCCTCGTTCAGTTCACGGTAGGCGCGATGCAGTTCGCCAATCGAACGCCCGATCCAGATTTTGCCCACCGCTTTGCCGTCGGCGTTGTGCCGGTCGGAACAGGTCATGGCGAGCAGGAAGGGTTCGCCGCTGGCGCTCAGCAGGCCAACCTCTTCATCGTGGAACTCGCTACCGCTGGTGGCATTGATGGCCGCTTCGATGCGCGCGCGGGACTCGTTGTCGAACAGCGATACAAGCTGGCTGCCGAGGAGTTCCGATTCATCCTTGCCGGTGAGGTCTCGGACCGCCGCGTTCACCTGTTCGATCCCGCCGCGCATGTCGCAGACGATAAGCACATCAGTCATACCGCTCAGCACGCTGCGGATAAAGCGCTGGGCACTCTCCAGCGCCGCGTTCTTCTCCTCGACCTCGACCTGGGAACTGACGAGGTCCGTGTATACGGCTTCCATCTTGCGGATGACGTCGATCCAGGCCGTTTCGGGGACGCCCTCTATGCCGGACTCGACGGGGGTGGTCAGCTCGGCGCTCGCCGGTTTGTCCTGGCTCGCCTGCATGCCTTATCCGGTCGACGACCGGGCGGAATCCACGTGCTCGACTTTCTCGAGGCCATAACGCTCCAGCTTCGAGCGCAGACCGACGCGAGACAGCCCCAGCTCCTTGGCAGCGCGGCTCTTGTTCCAGCGGTGGCGAATCAGGCTTTCGCGCAAGATCTGTACCTCGATCAGCTCGATCTTCGACTTCAAGGTACCTTCGAGTGTATCGAGATCGATGGATTCTGCATCCCCTCCTTCGGGTGCCGCGCGCAGCACTCGCGGCGACAGGAGGTCAGCGCCCAGGATCGTGTCGGCCGTCTCCACCAGCATGCGCTGAATTTCGTTCT
>CAZFVT010000336.1:0-4360 GCA_964522355.1 uncultured Woeseiaceae bacterium
TACGGCCAGAACGCCAAGAATTTTACGATCCATGATAAGAACCTTGCGTGTTGAAAAGACCGGCGCACTGTAATGTCTCTTTCAAGACAATTCGTTACGTCCGGGTATCAGTTTGTTTCCGTTCGTAACATCGCCGAATTTCAGCGCCCACGGGCGCTTTCGGTAGGAGTATGATCCTCGCATGACCAAGGTACTGCTGATCGACGACGACGAGCGCCACTCGGCGCTTTTGAAATCCTTTCTTGAGAAATTCGGCATCGAGCTGGACTGTGCGCTCGAGGCTGAGTCCGGGCTCGCGAAGCTGGCCTCAGGGGATCCTGACCTGCTTTTGCTCGATGTAATGCTGCCCGGCAAGGACGGTTTCGAGATCTGCCGCGAAGTCCGGCGCAAGAGCGACATCCCCATCATCATGCTGACGGCGCGCGGCGACGTCATCGACCGCGTTTCGGGTCTCGAGCTCGGCGCCGACGACTATCTCGGCAAGCCTTTCGAGCCCAGGGAGCTGGTCGCCCGTATTCAGACGATCCTCCGGCGCACGGCGTCGCGTGGTAGTCACGACAAAGGCAAGCTCTCCTTTGAAGACCTCGAGATCGACACCGAAGCCCGGACGGTCGCGGTAGATGGCGCGCCCGTGGAGCTCACGTCGATGGAGTACGAGCTGCTTTACACCCTGGCCAAGAATGCCGGCACCAAGATGTCTCGCGACGAAATCCTTTCCGAACTGCGTGGCATCGACACCGCTATCCTTACCCGCTCCGTTGACATCATGGTCTCCAGGGTCCGGCAGAAACTGAACGATTCAGCGAAACCGGCCCGGTTCATCCAGACGGTCTGGGGCCGCGGATACGTTTTCGTAGGACGACCTGCTGCGGATGATTAGGCGCCTTTCGCGCTCGCTGTCTTTCCGACTGCTGGCTATTTTCCTCGTCATGGGGCTGCTGTTCGCCTATGGCGCGGTGCTCGGCATCCGCTGGGTCTACATCACGGATGATCTGCGAGAGCTCGTCAACGGCCACCTGTCACTGCACGTCGACTACGTCAGGCGCGACATCGGCAGCCCGCCCAGCATCGACAACGCGCTGGCCATCACCGAAACGGTTCCGGTCGATATACGGATCTCCGGGCCCGGGCTTGATTGGGCATCGGATCCAGACTTCCCGCAGATCGACGAGCTGGCCTTCGGCGGAAGCGACGTGTTCGATGACGTCGCCGGCGGCTGGCTCAACAACCTCGAGGGCGTCCAGTTTGCCAGCCGGGACGCGCACGGTTTCCTGAGGATTGAGCAGGACGGCTACTCGATAATCGTCTCCACGCCAAAAATCGCCGAGCAGGCATCCAATCGTTCGCTGCTGCCGATCATCGTTGGTTTCGGGCTGCTGCTCGTGTTGCTCGCATACCTCGCGGTCCGCTGGCTGTTCCAGCCGATAGCGAACATTCGCTACGGCGCTTCGCAGATCGGACGCGGGAATTTCCAGTACCGGATTGGCAAGATTCGGCGCGACCAGCTTGGCGATCTGGCCGATGACATCAACCGGCTGGCGCACGATGTCCAGCGCATGCTGGATGCGAAACGCCAGCTGCTGTTCGGTATCAGCCATGAGCTGCGCACCCCGCTGTCTCGCATGAAGCTCGGCCTCGAGTTGTCCGGCCAGGCCGACGAGGATTTGCAGGGCCTGACTTACGACGTAGCCGAGATGGAACGCATCATCTCCACCTTGCTGGAGGCGGAACGGCTGAATACGCGACACGCGGCAATCAACGTGAGTCGGGTATCCGCGCGGCAGCTCGTCGATTCGATGCTAGTGGACTTCTTCGCGCGCGACGCTGATCGCATAGAAACCGCCGTCGCCGAAGATATCTTTTTCAACGTCGATGAGAACCGCGTCACCCTGGCGATCAAGAACCTGGTGAGCAACGCGCTTCGGTATTCGTCGCCTGATGACGGGCCGGTCAAGATCAGCGTCCGCACGACGGCGTCGAGTTGGGAAATCGTCGTCGAGGATGACGGGCCGGGAATTGCCGCTGACCAGGTCGAGTTAATCGGTGAACCGTTTTACCGCGGCGACCCGTCGCGTACCCGGAACACCGGCGGCAGCGGCCTCGGGCTTTACATCGTCAAGCTCGTGGCGGAAGCGCATGGCGGCAGCCTGCTGCTCGACAATCCCGGCGAGAGCGGGGCGCGATTTATCATATCGCTGCCGTTCGAGCCCGAGACCTGATTCGCCGCGCGCGTCGTTGACATCTGGGTTCCCCCAAGCGCGGACCTGCCGGCGCCGGTAGCTGATACCATGACGCCATGAACCTTCTGATGATCCTGCTGATCGTGCTCGCCATCTGGGTCTGCGGCACCGTCTGCTACTTCGCCTGGCAGCTGCTGTCGAACGTCGAGAAGATGGAAGCGCCGCCCCCGACCGCGTCGCAGGACAATGCCGAGACGCCGCCCAAGGTTGACTCTGACCCGCGCTGAACCAGCGCGATTCAATCGAACAGACGCCTAGTTCCTTGAGCGGGGTTGGCTCCGGCCTCGCGACGCCGATCGCGACGCCGATCGTCCGCTACTCCTGGCTGATGAAGCGCGGCTCGTCGATCGGCTTGCCGAGGATCGACTGGTCGAGCGATTTATCGATGGTCTGGAGGCGCGTTGTGCGCTTGACGTCCGGACCCGGCTTGTCGAGGCCGCAGACTGTCGGGACCGGGCGCTCGATCGATTGGCGTTACGCGATGTTGACTGCGAGATTCGCGCCTGGCGACCGGTAGCGCCGCTGCCTATTGTCGACTGACGGCCGCTGGACCGGGTGGTCGGGGTTCGGGATCGCGGGCTGGCGACATTGCTGTCGACGCTGCTGCGCCGGGACCGGTCCGCCGTTGCTGTGCGGCCGGCGTTCAGGCGAAGGCTGTCGCTTGCGCTGCGTCCCGAGCTGCGGGAGACGACACGGCCCGGCATCGAACGGTCGCCACGATTCGTGATAGCCGCGGGGTCACGGCGGCTCGTGCTGCGAACCGTCGACTGGTCGTTGCGCCGCGCCCCCGACTCGCGACTCTCCATGCGGTTGCGAAACGTAATCCCTGACGTTGTCCGCCGGGTTGTAGCGAGACTGCCTGCGTTGCTGCGCTGACTGTAGCGCTGGTTCACGACGCGGGTCGTGGGCTGCACGCTGCGTCTGGTCACTCTCGGCCGCCAGTAGTCGCCGCGATAATGCCGATAGCGATAATGCGGACTCGCCGGGTTTACATACCAGTTGTTGTAGACGCTGATCGAAGGGCGTCGCCAGTAGGCATTACGGTAGCTGTAGTTGGAGCCGTAAAACGGGTGTCCCCGGTAGCTGGGGTGGTACACATGCAGGTAGTTGCTGGACCAGCCGATGGTGTAGGCCGTCGAAACGCCCCAGAACGCCCCGCCGACAAAGTTATAGCCGACCGGGTAGGGGTAGTTGTAAACCGGGTAAGGCCGCGGGTAGTAGTGATAAACCGGGGTCGTTGACCGGTGCACGACCGTCGCAGGCTCGTAGTAGGGCACGTAGATGACGTCATCGCTGGCCGGCTCAATCTCGATGGCGCCGCTGTCGCCGCGACTGATGAGCTGGTGCTCGTCGGAGGACAGGTTACCGGCGGCAAAAGCGCGATCCCGGAACGTCTCGATGGCCAGCACAACGTCGGCCTGCTGCCTGACGACGGCATCACCCAACTGCCAGGTCCAGTCGAGATCTTCATTCATGAGCGCCAGAACGTCCGGATAGTTCAGGAGTGCAACAACGGAGTCGTCCCAGTCTTCATCCGGTTCCAGCGACGGGTCCAGATCGCGCTGTTCCAGGAACCGGGCGGCCTGGACCAGTTCCAGCGGGTAGGTGGATGCCGGCAGTACGACGGCCAGCAGGTCGTCAGGGTACAGAGCGATGGGGCCGACGAGCGCTTCAAGATCGCCCGCGGCGTATTCATCGCTGGAGGCAAAATTCGGATTCTCCACGTCTGCCGGGCCGATCTGCGACGTGCGGGTTGCCAGCGGATTGCCCTCGGCGTCCACCGGTACCTGTGCCACGGCCAGGCCTGCGGCCAGCACCGCGCTTAGCATCACTGCCGCGCGGCGTCCGCCTGATGCCAGGGGGGTGTGCTTTGATTTCCCGGTCATGTGGTTCATAAGCGCCTCGGTCAGCCTGTTGGAAGCATCCGGTTTTCGCCGAACGTGCCACCAAATCTAGCCACCTGAACCTGAATAATGCCTTAACCGGCCGTCGTTGTGGCTCACACCGGGGCGTTATGTAAAGTGAGGAGCTGCGCCGGCCAGCCGTTTCACCTCTTCACCAAGCCAGCGGATGCTTGATTCGATCTCATCGCTCCACGGGTGGCCGTAGGACAGCCGGAT
>CAZFVT010000337.1:0-661 GCA_964522355.1 uncultured Woeseiaceae bacterium
CTCTCTTTATGTTGATCAGACGGCACTGACCCGCGGCATTCCGGGGATCACAACCGAAACCGGGCAGCTCGGCTCCACCGACGAACGGTGGGTCGAGATGGCCGTTCAGGGAGTGTGGGGCGTGTTGGTTGACCTCGACATGCTGGACGGTGAGCGCCGCGAAGACAACGCCGTCGTCTGGCTGGAGGATTACGAGGTTATTACCAGTCCGGCCGACGGCATGTTCCGCGCCGAAGTGCTTGATGGTTATGCCGTTGCCGAGAATGGCAGGCTCGGCGCCCTGGTGAACCTGTTCGGCGATGAGATAGCGGTCATTCGATCGCCCTTCGCAGGGGTCGTGAACTACGTTCTCGGCACGCCGCCGGTCAAGGAAGGCGAGCCGCTGGCCATGGTCAGCCGGGTCGCCGAGGACGGGGCGCGTCGCTGAACCGGTAGCTGTCCGCGACGTAGGTCGGGCCCTTCATAATGGCGACGATGACGCAGCCGATCGTCACGGTGAGTACGGCTGTCCAGAAGGTCATCACGGATGCGATGAGGAAGATATCCAGCGAGCGAAGGGTTTTTGCGGCGGCTGCCCCGTCGGCCAGCGCGTAGCTTGCCAGCAGATGCACGATCAGCGGCAACAAGGTCGACTATGTCCGCGGGGCCAACATCGCCGGCT
>CAZFVT010000337.1:671-4356 GCA_964522355.1 uncultured Woeseiaceae bacterium
CCAGCACGAGTATGCGCGGCATCATTCGAAGGAGCGCCGTTTCCATACCAGGAGGCGTCCTGCGAGGAGCGATTTTATCAAGCCATTTCTGCATGCCGGGAATTTAGCATAATGTGAATACCAACCAGCTACTCCAGCCGGGAATGTGACCCCCGTAGGGGTCATTGGCCGCTGAAATGAGGGCTGTGTCAACGTCAAAATCACCCGTAATCCGCATACTCCGAGCACTGTAACTGGGGCGGCCTATCTTGAATTCCTGGACGGCTACACAACGACTTGCAATAGCGCTGTTAGCGTCGCTGGGCGTTGCGTTTGTCTATGCAACCTACGAGGCCATAGACAGCATTGTTGCCGAGCAGAGTCACGTCCAGCAGCGCGCCGTCTCTCCGGTTTTCAAGCTGGTCCGGGATGAGCTGCTGCGCCCGCTCTACATTGCCGAGACCTTCGCCAGCTCGATTGATTTCACCACGTCTATGGATTCCGCGGACCTCGACGAGCAGGCTTTGCTCGACCGCCTGGAGGCGCTTGAGAAGGACCTCGGATTGACGTTCTTTGTCGCCAGCGACAAGACGCGCCGACAGTACTTCTCTGACGGCAGAACGCTGAACCTCGTTGAGGGCGAGGTGTGGTGGTACTTCCAGGCGAAAAAATCGGAGCGCGATTTTATGGCCGACCTGGGCCAGATTGGCGACGTTCATCTTTACTACGACGTGAAAATCACGGGCTCCGACGGTGAGTTCCTCGGCTACGTTGGCGTGGGCAAGTCCGTCCAGAACTTCCTGGACACCTTTGATCGTTACAAAGCGATGTACGGCTACAACTTCCTCTTCGTCAATGACAAAGACGAAATTATGCTGTCCTCACTGCCAGGCCTCGTCGTCAAGGATGCCTACATTCCGACGCTGCAATCGACCGAGTGGTTCGGGAAGGCCGCACGAACGAACGCAAGCTACGACAGCGAGATTGTCGAGGTCGAAGAAGAGGACTTCCTGGTCTCGGCGTTCGCCATCGATGAACTGGGTTGGCGCCTGCTGTTACTGGTCCCCCTGGAGGCGAGACAGGCGCAGATTACCAAGTCTTTCTTCGCCAACGCGCTGGCCACGATACCGATCATCTTCGCACTGGCAGGCAGCGTGCTGTTCCTGCTGGTCGTATACAAGCGCCGGATCGAAAAGACCTCGGAGGTTGACGCATTGACCGGCCTGCCCAACCGTATTCACGTACAGCGGCGATTCGACACCCTGCGCCGGGCGAGCAGGGAACTTTGCGTCATCATCATTGACCTCGACAACTTCAAGGCGATCAACGACGCCCATGGCCACGACGCCGGCGACCGGGTCCTGAAGGCCGCGACCGACGTCTTTCGGCGAGAGCTTCGAGATGAAGACACCGTCAGTCGCTGGGGCGGTGAAGAATTCGTCATGTTGATTCCGGCGTCTTCCATCGAAATTGGTCGAGCCATCGCGGAGCGTGCTCGCCGCAACCTTGAGAGCCTGTCCATCGAAGCCCGCGATGCCCGAATCTCGGTAACCGCCAGCTTCGGCGTCGCCTTTGGCGCGGCCCACGAGGAATCCCTCGACGAGCTGCTTACGAAGGCCGATGAAGTGCTCTACAAGGCCAAGGAGAAGGGCCGGAACCGCGTGACTCTTTACCGGGTTGCCTAGGACCGGCCGCCCGACTGAGCGCGATCATCCAGACGACAAAGACCTGTCTCCTGCCGGTCATATGAAAAACAGCGGCCATTCAGGGGTCAGCCCCAGCCTCACCCGCCCTACATCAGCCTGCATAGATGGCTGAGCAACAATGTGCCGAAGCATGGCATGAAGGTCTCTCGCAGGTTTCTCGACAGGCGAGTCTTCGTAAAGGCCGGACGTGCCGCTCAGTCCATGGAGCGAGTCGACGGCCGACTTGGCTGCCTCGATAACAAAGAAAACGGCGGCATAAAGATCAGTGCTCAGTTCGGGGCTGGAACTGTGCCCTGCCTCCGCGTGCGCCCAGACGGACTGTGCTGCTGCCTGGAGTCGCTCACCAGCAATCCCCAAGGATTCCCCATGTCGTGCAATGGCGATCTGGTAATCCGGTCGATCTCGTGGATCCGGCATCGGGCCCGGCGTCACGGTGGCTCGGCCTCGATCCAGTGCGTGGTCGTACACAGCCCGAGCGACACCGAGAACCTGAGCGGCAAAGATGGCTGAGACGCAGGCGAAAATAGGCAGTCGATCAGTCGGTCCGGCAACCTGTGGCTCGGTAGCAATCCAAAAGGTGCGATTCTCGGACACCGCGACATCGGCGACCTCGATATCGTGGCTCCCGGTACCGCGCAAGCCACTTGAATGCCAGGTATCGATGATCTCGAACGAGTCGCGAGGGATAGCAGCGAGGACCAGATCAGGTGCGCCGGACTCATCCAAGACAGGATTTCCATTGATGAGCTTGCGGCAGGTCAGAACCGCCCATTCTGCTCCCGGGCTGCCCGACATAAGCGGCCAGCGCCCGCGGACAATGAACTGGTCGCCATCGACGTTCAACTCGCCGGCGGGAATCGTCGATTGGCAAATCAACTTGTCGCAGCCGGAAAAAAGCTCCTTCCTGAGCACCTCTGGCATGAAGCGCGAATAAAGCCCGATCAGTCCTGCATTCCAGATCACCCAGCTCACCGCCGCGTCTTCATAGGCAATCGTTTCATAGACCCGCAACATGTCAGGCAGCGCGGTTCCAAGCCCGCCGTTCGCCGGCGCGATCGGCATCCCGAGAAGCCCGCTTTCACGGATGGCGTCGAAGACCTGTTGGGAAAGCTGTCGATTCTTGTCAGCCTCGCCGCGCGCGGCAGCGATGACAGGCAGAAGCTTCTCCAGGGAGTCGGTAGCGGTTTGCGGATTCATTTTCAGTCTCCTCGGTTCTACGACTTCTAAGCTGTCAGCTAGCCGAGCGAAAATCTACTAGGAATTTCGAAGTTGATTTCAGCGCTTGACCCCCGGCAGACTGAGCGCATGAAAAGCAAATACGGACAGTACTGTCCCGTATCCCTGGCGACGGAAATTCTGGGAGAGCGCTGGACGATCCTGGTTGTCCTTGTGCTTGCCGATGGATTTCACCGCTTTTCGGAGCTCGAACGCGCCCTACCCAGAATCTCGGCGTCAACCCTTAGCGCGAGGTTGAAGAAGCTGGAGGAAGCCGGGGTGATCGAACGTCGCCCCGGTGACGGCGAGAAGTCACTCTATTTCCTGACGGCGGCCGGGAACGAACTCGGCAATATCGTTTTCGACCTAGGCATATGGGGGCATCGTTGGGGGCGCGACCTGGTGCTGGATGACCTGGATCCGGAGCACCTGATCTGGAGCATGCACATGCGCATGAATACCGAGATTATGCCGTCGTGTCGGACCACCATTGCCTTCGAGTTCGAGGACCAGCCCGTCAAGAAGCGGTACTTCTGGATACTCGCGGAGAACGGGAAAGTTCAAGCCTGCCTCAAGCACCCGGGCTTCGATGAAGACCTGCGTGTGATAGCTCAGCTCAGGTCCTTCACCTACGCCTGGAGAGGTTTCGTCTCACTCCGTGATGAAATCGAGAAGGGGCATGTCCGCGTGCTCGGCCCGTCGAATCTCGTCGAAGCGTTTCCTGAATGGCTACTGGGAAGCATGCTGGCCGATCAGGAGCGTATGTACCCGGGGGCCGAACGGGA
>CAZFVT010000338.1:0-4343 GCA_964522355.1 uncultured Woeseiaceae bacterium
CGAGGTGAGCATGTGACGGAAGTCGGGGCTGGTCGCCATGATGATCGCGGCAGCGGGCGTCGACCGCGTGCTCACCGTCGACCTGCACGCGGACCAGATCCAGGGCTTTTTCGACATTGCCGTCGACAACGTCTACGCCTCGCCCGTGCTGCTGGGCGACGTCTGGAAGCAAAAGTTTGCCGACATGGTCGTCGTCTCGCCCGACGTCGGCGGCGTCGTGCGCGCCCGCGCGCTCGCGAAGCGGCTTGACGATGCCGATCTCGTCATCATCGACAAGCGGCGGTCGCGAGCGAACCAGTCCGAGGTCATGAACATCATTGGCGACGTCAAGGGCAAGAACTGCGTCATGATTGACGACATGGTGGATACGGCGGGAACGCTGTGCCACGCGGCCGGCGCGTTGAAGGATCATGGCGCTGAGACGGTGCATGCCTACGTCACTCACGCGGTCCTTTCCGGGCCCGCTGTGGACCGCATCAGCGCCTCCCGGCTCGATGAGCTGGTTGTGACGGATACGATTCCGCTGAACGAAAACGCGGCTGCCTGCTCGCAGATCCGGCAGCTGTCGACCGCCGAGCTGCTTGCCGAAACCATGCGCCGAATCAGCGACGAGGAGTCCGTCAGCTCGCTGTACGTCGACTGACGGCCTCCCGCGGGCAATTTCCCAAGCAAAATCCGCTCCTTAGGAACCTTCCGCCAATCGTGCTGTGGCGGTTTCTTTAGTACGCTGAGTGGGTTACTATGCGCCGCCCCACGGGAATTGGTCGCGATTTCTCTGGGTGTTTAGTCAACAAAATCAATCAGATAAGGAGCACTCCCATGAGTGACGAGTTCAATCTGATTGCGGATTTCCGGGAAGACCAGGGGAAAGGTGCGAGCCGCCGCCTGCGTCGTGAAGGAAAAGTACCCGCAGTCATCTACGGTGCCGGCCGTCCGCCGCGCAGTCTTTCCTTTGACCACAACAAGGTCCTGCGCGAGCTGGAAAACGAGTCTTTCTACTCGAGCGTCCTGAGCATCAAGGTCGGTGACAAAAGCCAGGCCGCCGTCGTCAAGGACATTCAGCGTCATCCGTCCAAGCCGATCATTCTGCACATGGACTTCCAGCGCATCGTCGAAGACGAGGCCATCCGCATGAACGTGCCGCTGCACTTCATCGGTGGCGATACCGCGCCGGGCGTCAAGCTGGAAGGTGGTACGGTTTCCCAGCTGATGACCGACGTCGAGATTTCCTGCCTGCCGAAAGACCTGCCGGAATTCATCGAGGTGGACATCTCCGGCCTGAGCGTTGGCGAGATGGTGCACATCTCTGAGCTCACGCTGCCCGCAGGCGTTGAAATTCCCGAGCTGGCACAGGGCCCGGAGCACGACCACCCTGTCGTCTCCATCCAGGTCCTGCGCGCCGCAGCGGTCGAAGAAGACGAGGCGACCGACGAGGAAGTCTCCGCCGAAGTACCGACGGTTGGCGACGAGGAAGCTGCCGCCGAGGACGACGGCGACAGCTAGCAAGTCCACGAAGGCAGGCTGGTCAGGGGATTAGCCTGCCTTTGTTCCCACCGACGCGCTGAAGGTTCGCCCGATGAGCGAGAAACTCGCGGCCATTGCCGGCCTTGGCAATCCGGAAGATCGCTATGCCGATACCCTGCACAACGCCGGGTTCTGGTGCGTCGACGAGCTTGCGCGACGGGCCGGGGCAAGCTTCAGCTATGAGAAGCGTTTTGATGCCGACGTCTGCAAGGTAGCGATCGGCGGCAACGACGTCTGGCTCATCAAACCCCAGAGCTATATGAACGCGAGCGGCAGGCCCGTACGCGGTTTGCTCGATTACTACCGCATCCCGGTCTCGGGATTGCTCGTGGCGCACGACGAGATCGATCTTCCACCCGGCACGCTGCGCCTGAAGAAAGGCGGCGGGCATGGCGGCCACAACGGCATCCGGGACGTGATCAAACACTGCGGCAACGACTTTATTCGCCTGCGCTTCGGCGTTGGTCACCCCGGCGAAAAGGACAAGGTAACGGGCTACGTTCTCAAGCGCGCGCCGTCGAACATCGCGGGCGAGCTTGAGCGCAGCGTAGATGATGCGGCTGACATTGTTCCGCTGCTGGCCGAGCGCGGCCTGAACGATGCGATGAAGCAACTGCACACCGGGTCCTGACCCGAGCGCCCACAAAGGAAGCAAGTAAGCATGGCTATCAAATGCGGCATTGTTGGTTTGCCGAACGTCGGAAAATCGACCTTGTTCAACGCGCTGACCGCGGCTGAGATTGCCGCCGAAAACTATCCGTTCTGCACGATCGAGCCGAACGTCGGCGTCGTGCCGGTGCCGGATCCGCGGCTGGACGTGCTGGCAGGCATCGTTTCGCCGCAGAAGATCATTCCGACGACCATGGAATTCGTCGACATTGCCGGGCTGGTCGCCGGCGCTTCGAAAGGCGAGGGCCTCGGCAACCAGTTCCTGGCGAACATCCGCGAGACCAACGCCATCGCTCACGTGGTTCGTTGCTTCGAGGACGACGACGTGACCCATGTCTCGGGGACGATCAACCCGCTCGATGACATCGACACGATCAACACCGAGCTTGCGCTGGCGGACCTCGAGTCCGTCGACAAGCAGCTCTACAAGGCTGAGCGCAATGCGAAGACCGGCGAGAAAAGTGCCATCGCACGGCGGGATCTCCTGAAGAAGGTCAGCGATCACCTTCAGTCCGGCGACCCGGTGCGAACGCTCGACCTCGACGAGAACGAGCGGCTAGAGCTACGCGATTTGCAGATGCTGACGTCCAAGCCCGTCATGTACATCGCGAATGTGGCGGAAGACGGGTTCGACAACAATCCGCACCTCGCCGCCGTCGAGCAACTGGCGGCCGACGAGGGAGCCGAAGTCGTCCCGGTCTGCGCGGCGATTGAGGCCGAAATCGCGTTGCTGGACGACAATGACAAGACTGAGTTTCTGGCCGATCTTGGCCTCGAGGAGCCCGGACTCGCACGCGTCATCCGTGGTGGCTATCGGCTGTTAGGCCTGCAGACGTTCTTTACGGCAGGTCCGAAGGAAGTCCGTGCATGGACGACTAAGGTCGGCGCCACCGCGCCGCAGTCCGCTGGCGAAATCCACACAGATTTTGAGAAGGGCTTTATCCGTGCCCAGGTTATCGGCTACGACGACTACGTCACCGGACAGGTCGAGCCGGGCGCTAAAGAAGCCGGAAAGCTGCGCCTCGAGGGCAAGGAATACGTCGTCAGCGAGGGCGACGTCATGCACTTCCGGTTCAACGTTTAGGGCCGGCCTAAAACTTTACGTTTGCTCCGGACGTACCTTTGGCGCGGGCAGCGACCAGTTGTAGCGAATGGCAAGGGCCCGCAGGGTAAATCCGGCCGCTACCGCGACATACAGCGATACATTCTCAGACGCACCCATACGATCGGCAGCAACAAAAGTGGCGCTGGTGACGAAGGCCGCCGTCGCGTAAATCTCCTTGCTTAAGACCAGCGGAATCTCGTTGACGATCACGTCGCGGATCATGCCGCCGGTCACCGAGCTCGCCACGCCCAGCATGATGGCGACGAGCGGACCCGCCTCGTAATCGAGGCTGACCTCGGTGGCGAGGGCCGCAAACAGAGCGAGGCCCATGGCGTCGGCCCAGACGAGAATCCGCATCCGCGTGCCGGGACGGTATACCCCGAAGTAGGCGATGATGGCCGTGGCCAGTGCCACGATGATGTAGCTGTTGTCCGCGACCCAGAATACGGGCGTTCTGTCGAGAATCAGGTCCCTCAGGGTTCCGCCGCCCACCGCAGGCATCAGGGCGAGCACGCAGAAGCCGAAGATATCCATGTTCTTTCGCGAGGCGGCGAGGGCGCCGCTCAGCGCAAAGGCGGCGGTGCCGATCATTTGGAGGACGTACAGTAGATTCACGGCTGGGATTCCGGTCGGGGCAGCTAAAGCCCGGATTATACGGGCGAAACCATCCCACGCTGCCTTGACAGGACAGCGCTGCGCCGCGACAATTCTCGCCCTTTTCGGGTGCCCCGGTGCCTGAAAACCTGATCAGGTGATGTAGCTCAGATGGTCTTAAGCGGCGGACTCATAACCCGCAGGTCGGTGGTTCACAAAACGCGAAAGCGTTTTGGACGCCGGAGGCGCCCCGAAGGGGCGAGAATCGCCCTTAGGCGATTTGAGTCACAGAACGGCAGGATAGCCGTTCCGGACCGCGTAGCGGCCCCGTAGGGGTGAGCGCCAGGATGGCGCGAATCAATTCCACCCTGTGAGATTGTGGTGGAATGTAAGAAAACAAAATTCGGTGATGTAGCTCAGATGGTCAGAGCGGCGGACTCATAACCCGCAG
>CAZFVT010000339.1:0-4332 GCA_964522355.1 uncultured Woeseiaceae bacterium
CCAGGCTCAGGATCTCAGCGCCATGCCCAAGACCTGAACGCATGACCTCGATCACGCCCTCGACGCCAGCCAGTCTTGCGGCAACCTGGTCTGAAAACTCAGGCAGACATACCGCCTTGACCTGCGGACCGGCATCGATGGTGAAGAAGACTGCCACGCCCTGATCCCGCAACTCTCTGACGGCCTGCATGCAGGCCAGAGTGACGTCATTCCAGTAAACGACGGCCGGTCGAGACGTCCACATGACCGAGTGCATCTTCAGGCAGTTATGTTCCGCGATCGCGGCAAGCTGCGCAAAGTCGCTCTCAAGAATCGCAGCCCGTCCGGCGTTGAGGTCCTCCGGCTGGTCGTCCACCCAGCGTCGATAGAACGGCGAGGTCTCGGCGCTCCGCTGCATTGCCGCCCCGGAAGAAATGGGTTTTTGACCGGCAGCGGTGACGGCCACCACCACCTCAAGCGGCCATTCTTCAGGGCCGGCGAGTTCTTTGAGGTCGATGTCGTCTCTGCCCGCCACGAGCTCAACAAATCCGCCGAAGAGCGACCTGGCGGCGGATCCGGACGCAGCCCCGGCCATACGCGACAACGTCAGGCGATCGTGCTCCTGCCCCAGCGCTGCCGAGGCTGCGACAACCAGGGCTGCAAACGAGGAAGCGGAGCTGGCGAGACCTGCGGCGACCGGAAAATTGCAGCGGCTGGCGATGGATGCCGGTGGCCGGTCGGCTCCTGCAAGTCGATCGAGGCAGGCCGACACGCGTTCCAGCAGCCCGGGCTGCGACTCGCCGTTCAGCGTAATCTCGTCCGCGTCGACTTGCGCTGAAAAATTCACATCCATGGTCGTCCAAAGCGCGTCCAGGGTGATCGACTGCGAACCGACGGCCGGCAGGTTCCTGTCCGCATCGCTTTTTCCCCAATACTTGACGAGGGCGATGTTCGGGTGGGCTTTGGCCTGTGCCCTCATCTTTGAATCTCTCACAGTCGTGTCGGCGTCGGAGGCCGGAAGTATACGCGGATTCGCGAACGCGCTGCGCCAGGCAGGAACAACGGTGACCGCGGCAAGGTAATCGAGTTAGGCTTGCGCACTCAGCGAACGGCGGGGCAGGACAACCAGCGTGACGGATACTATTGAGGCCAGGGTGGATGACTATCGCCGGCGTGTGGAAACGTTTATCGACGGCGTTGTTCCTGGTGAAGACACCGTGCCAGAGGCGCTGCATGCGGCGATGCGTTACGCCGTTCTGAACGGCGGCAAGCGAGTTCGGCCCCTGCTCGTGTATGCCAGCGGCGAGTGCCTCGACGTTGACCCTGCACGGCTGGACGCGCCGGCGGCGGCGATTGAGCTGATCCATGCCTTCTCCCTCGTCCACGATGACCTGCCTGCCATGGATGACGACGACCTGCGCCGCGGCATGCCAACGGTCCACCGCAAGTTCGACGAAGCGACAGCCATTCTCGCAGGTGACGCGCTGATGCCGCTGGCCTTCGAAGCCATTGCAGGCGCCACCAGCATTCCGGACCCGCACAAGGTCGCGCTGTCGGGGTTGATTGCAACCGCCAGTGGTTCATTGGGTATGACCGGCGGTCAGGCGATCGACCTCGCTTCGGAAGGCAAGATGCTGAGTCAGCCGGAACTCGAACGGATGCACAACCTTAAGACCGGCGCGCTGATCCATGCCTCAGTCATGTCGGCGGCCCACCTTGCCGACGGTCTGTCCGAGGATGACTTTGCAGCGATCGATCAATTCGGCCGCGAGATTGGTCTTGCCTTCCAGATCCGCGACGATTTGCTGGATGTGGAGAGCAACACGGAGACTCTCGGCAAAGCCGCCGGCGCCGACGAGCTGCACGACAAGGCAACCTGGCCTGCGGTCTTCGGTCTGGAAGAATCCCGTCGCCGTTGTGATGAGCTGCTGGCCTCCGCGCATGCCCGCCTTGACCGATTTGACGAACGCGCCGGGGCGCTGCGCTGGCTGGGCGACTACATCGTCATGCGCGGATATTGATGCAATCCTCCACGGCAGCTGCGGATCGGCGAATCCTGCACGTGGATATGGACGCGTTCTACGCGTCCGTCGAGCAGCGCGACAACCCGGAGCTCCGAGGCAAACCCCTGGTGGTGGGCGGCGGCAGCAACCGCGGCGTCGTGGCTGCAGCCAGCTACGAATCCAGGGTGTTCGGCATTCGCTCAGCAATGCCGATGCGCGAAGCCCGGCGTCGCTGTCCGGACCTCCTCCAGGTCAAGCCACGTATGTCGCACTATCAGGAAGTCTCGCGGCAGATATTTGACATATTTCGGAAATTCACGCCCCTGGTAGAAGGCCTGTCGCTCGACGAGGCGGTTCTCGACGTGACCCACAGCGGCGAGCTGTTCGGCGACAGCGAGGAAATTGCCAGGGCCATCAAGAGCCAGATCGAAGCCGAGACCGCCCTGAAGGCGTCCGTCGGAGCGGCGCCAAACAAGCTGGTCGCCAAAATCGCCTCCGATCTCGACAAACCCGATGGCCTCGTGGTGATAACCAAAGCCAACCTGCGCAGCACGCTCGACCCGCTGCCGGTCGCGGTCATACCCGGCATCGGTCGGGTCACGCTGGACAAGCTGAAGAAGCTCGGAATCCACTCCATCCAGGACCTGCGCCTGGCATCCGCAAGTCAGCTGGACCCGGTGTTCGGTCGCTATGCGTCCAGAATGCAGGCCCGAGCCCGCGGCGAAGACGACCGACCCGTCGTTGCTGAGCGGGAAGACAAGTCCATCAGTGCCGAGCAGACCTTTGATACGGACCTGGAGAAACGATCGGAGATGGATGCGCGGCTGCTGCAGCTCACCGAGAAAGCCTGCGAGCGCATGCGCGCCAAGCAGCTGGTGGCGGCGACCGTACAGATCAAGATCAGGCAATCAGACTTTAAGACGTTTACCCGTCAGCGCCGCCTGCAGCCCGCCGGGAACAGCACCGACCAGGTGTATTCGATCGCCCGGGATCTGCTGAGAGTCTGGCTCCGCGACAATCCCGACCAGAAGATCCGGCTACTCGGCGTGGGTGGCAGCGACTTCTCGCCGGCCGTGCAGGCAGACCTGTTCGCCGCGTCGGACAATCGGCCCGTCTCCGAGCTGGACAAGACGGTGGACGACATCCGGGACCGATTCGGCAATGCGGCACTTGGCCGCGCCCGGGCCTTAAAGAACGATCAAATCAGGTAAACTCGGCGGTCCGCCAGGAATTCGCCTGCCATGTACACCAGTTTCTTTGGACTCAATGAGAAGCCGTTCGCGATAACGCCGGATCCGCGTTATCTGTTCATGAGCGAACGTCACGGTGAAGGGCTTGCTCACCTGCTGTACGGCGTCACCGACAGCGGCGGGTTTATCCAGCTCACGGGGGAAGTGGGCACCGGCAAGACTACCCTGGTTCGCACGCTGCTCGGCCAGCTACCTAAGGAAGTGGACGTTGCGCTGATCCTGAACCCACAGGTCACCGTACTCGAATTCCTCCAGGCGATCGCCAACGAACTTGGCCTCAAGCTGCCGGAGAACTCCAACAGCCCGATGGCCATCGTCGACGCACTCAACCTGTTCCTGCTGGATGCGCACGCCAACGGCCGGCGCATCATCCTCCTGGTCGACGAAGCGCAAAACCTCTCTGAAGATGTCCTTGAACAGCTCCGGTTGCTTACCAACCTGGAAACGGCCAAGCAGAAACTCCTGCAGATCATCCTGATCGGCCAGCCCGAACTTCGCGACGTTCTTGCGCAGAACAGCCTTCGCCAGCTTGCGCAGCGGGTTACGGGCCGTTATCACCTGGAGCCACTGTCTCGGGATGAAGCGGATCGCTACATCGAGCATCGAATGCGCGTCGCGGGGGCGGTCGGCGAGATCTTCGAACCTGCGGCCCGGCGCGAAGTCCACCGAATTTCGGGGGGTATCCCGCGGCTGATGAACGTTATCTGCGACCGCGCGTTGCTGGGTGCGTACAGCCAGGAACGACGATACGTGGACAAGGCGATCGTGCGGAGTGCCGCTCGCGAAGTCGCCGGAGACCCGTCTGCGCCCGCGGCACGGCCGGCATGGCTGCGCTGGTCTGTAGCGGCCGGACTATTGGTTGGTGCCGCCGCATTGGGCTACGGGCTTGCCAATTTGCCCGGCGACAGGCCTGCCGAGAACAGCGCGACTGCCCCGGCTGAAGTTGCCGCAATCGCGGACCTGCCGTCGAACGAAGCGGCGTCACCGCCGCCGCTGCAGGCTGACCCGGAACCGACAGTCGCCGACCTCGCGGCGACCGAAGGCTCAAATCTCGGTGAGCGCCTCGCCGATGGCAGGCTCGACGGTTCCGGCCAATCTGC
>CAZFVT010000340.1:0-4331 GCA_964522355.1 uncultured Woeseiaceae bacterium
CACCGGTGAACTGGTTTACTCGTTCGGCCGCTTGTTCCGCGGCAAGGCAACCTACCTGCGCTCGGACCTCGTTCAGCATATCCAGGAAGCGGGCGTTGAGGCGCTCGCCATCGTCAGCGTGATCAGCTATCTGATCGGCATGATCTTCGCGTTCGTCGGCGTCATGCAGCTGAATAACTTCGGCGCCGGCATCTACACGGCCGATCTCGTCGCCGTGGCAATGGTGCGTGAGATGTCGCCGATCATGACGGCCATCATCATGGCCGGGCGGACCGGCGCCTCCTATGCCGCGCAGATCGGCACCATGAAGGTCAACGAAGAAGTGGATGCGCTGTCAACGCTCGGCATGCATCCGATCGATTTTCTGGTAACGCCGCGGGTGATCGCGCTGGTGACCATGATGCCGCTCCTGACACTTTACTCGAGCTGCCTTGGCATCCTCGGTGGCATGAGCGTCAGCATGGTTATGCTGGATGCAAGTCTCGTGCAGTATGTCGCGCAGACGGTGGCCGCCGTCGATCTCAGCACCTTGTTCGGCGGCCTATTCAAGAGCATCGTTTACGGCTGCCTGGTGGCGCTCGCCGGCTGTCAGCAGGGCATGGCCTGCGGCAACAGCGCCATGGCCGTCGGCCAAAGCACGACACGCGCGGTCGTCATGGGCATTGTGCTCATCGTGGTTAGCGCATCGGCCCTGACCATCATTTACATCAACCTGGGAATCTGAACCGATGACGACCGGGGCGCATATCACCGTCGATAACCTGACCATGGCCTACGGCGACTATGTCGTGCAGCAGAACCTGAACTTCGATATCAACCACGGCGATATCTTCATCATCATGGGCGGCTCGGGCTGCGGTAAGAGTACGCTGATGAAGCTGATGATCGGGCTGAAGGAACCGGCGAAGGGTGACATTCTCTACGACGGCAAGCCGTTCTGGGCATCCTCCAGCGAAGAACGAGACGCCATGAAACTGCACGTCGGCACCATGTTTCAGGCGGGCGCGCTCTGGAGCTCGATGACCCTGGCGGAGAACATCGCGCTCGCCCTGTCGCAGTACACCGAGCTTTCGGCGGCAGAGATTCGCGAGGTGGCGGCCTACAAGCTGATGCTGGTCGGTCTTGCAGGCTTCGAGGATTATTATCCCAACGAGATTTCCGGCGGCATGAAAAAACGCGCCAGCATTGCCCGGGCTATGGCGCTCGATCCCGAAATTCTGTTCTTCGATGAACCTTCGGCCGGCCTGGACCCTTTGAGCGCCAGGCGGCTGGACGAGCTGATTCTCGAGCTGCGCGACAGCCTGGATACGACGGTCGTCGTCGTCACCCACGAACTGGCGAGTATCTTTTCGATCGGTAACAATTCGGTCTTTCTGGATCCTGTCACCAAGACCCAGCTCGCGACCGGCGATCCGCGCCAGCTGCGGGACAGCGACCCGAATTTTGTCGTGCGCAATTTTCTGCAGCGCGGCGGTGCCGAAGAGGACGCGTCATGAGCAAGCGAACCAATCCAGCCGTCATTGGCGGGTTTGTTATCGGAGCGATTCTCCTGCTGACGCTCGGCTTCGCGATCTTTGGCGGCAGCCAGCTGTTCACCAGCAAGTCGCGCTACGTTGCCTACTTTGAGGAAGCGACCGACGGCCTGAGAGTCGGCGCCAGCGTGCTCATGAACGGCGTGCGCATCGGCTACGTATCCGACATCGACCTCCTGTTCGACCGGGTCAGCTATACAACGCTGACCCAGGTGACCATGGAGATCCTCCAAGACAGCTACATCATTACCCACGAGGGTGAGTTCTCGGACGAGATCATGTACACCGCCGTGGCGCACGACACCCTGGTTGGCACGGCGGGCCTGAGAGCGCGCCTCAAGGTCGAGAGCTTTGTTACTGGACAGCTCTTCATCGAACTGGAGATGCGCCCGACCGCGGCGTTGACCTTCAGAGGCGTTGACCCGCCCTACCCCGAGATTCCGACGGAGCGCTCGGAGGTGCAGCAGCTGCTGACCCGACTGGACGACTGGATCACGGAGATTGGCGAGAACGTCGATCTGGCCGAGCTCACCTCACTGTTGACCAGTTCACTCGAAGGCATTGACGAGCTGGCCAACTCGAAGGATCTTCGCGAGGCGATAGCCGGCGCCAATACATTGGTTAACGACGAAGCGACGCAAAACCTCGCGAAGAATCTTGAAGCCACGATCAAGGAACTGGACCTTGCTGTTGCCGACGCGCGGACCCTGTTTCGCAACACCGGCGATAACTTCGAGTCCATCGCCGTCGACATGGGCGAAATCCAGGAGCGGATGGACGGTGCCTTCCTCGAGGCAGAGCGTGCGCTGGCCACGGCGCGGCAGCGGTTGCGCGGCGACTCCGAGCAGCTGTATCGGCTAAGCGCGACCCTGGATGAGCTTCAGCGAGCCGCCCGGGCGACGGCCGAGTTTTTCGACTACCTCGAGCGCAACCCGGAATCGCTGCTGCGTGGCAAGCAGGAGTAAGGAGCAGGCATGACGAATTGGAAGACAGGTGGGTTGCTGGCTCTGCTCGCGATTGGCGTATTGACGGCCTGCGGATCGTCGCCTCCGGTTCAGTACTACGCGCTCGAGCCGCAGGCGCTAAGCTACGAACCGGATACAGACGACGCCATCGTTCTCGGCCTCGGCCCCCTGCGCACCGCGGATTACCTGAAGCGTTCACAGATGGTGACGCGAGGCAGCAACAACGAAATCCTCGTGGACAGCATGAACCGCTGGGCCGAACCGCTGGATGGCGCTATTCAGCACATCCTGGCAACGAACGTTGACCGGCAGTTGACCTCTGTAGTTGCCGTCAGCTTTCCGGATACCGACACAGCCGAAATAGACTATCGCCTGGTCGGCCGCGTTCACCGCTTCGACGTCGATCAGAACGGCCTCGCCGTGCTCGAATCGCAGTGGCGCATCGAGACGGGTGACGGCGAGCCGATGATCGCGCAGCGACGCGATCGGTTCACGGCAAACTCCACCCGCTCGAACGATCCCGGGGCCAACGCGGCCGCGCTTACAGACGTGCTCGGACAATTCAGTCGGGCAATCGCCGAGACGGCGGAAGCGTTACCGAAGCCGTAACAGCCAGCCGTAGTCTGCAACGCAGAAATATCTGATTTATAGCATCATCAGGACCTTTGGAGTATTCTAAAAGCACTGTAAATTGCTGTTTTCCAAGCAATACCGAGAAGAATAAAAGAGTACAGCTCGATGCCCCTTACGCCGGGAAATGGTCTGAATCTCACTCAGCAGGTTGCTCATTACCTGGGCAAGGCCATCATCAGCGGCGAGTTCGGCGACCACAACCCGGTCCCCAGCGAAGCCGAACTCTGCAAGCAGCTTGAAGTCAGCCGCAGCGCCGCTCGGGAAGCGGTCAAGTCGCTGGCCGCGAAAGGCTTGCTGTCATCCCGCGCCCGCCAGGGCATACGCGTCTTGCCGGAGTCCGAATGGAATCTCTTCGATGCGGACGTGCTTGCCTGGATTCGCGAATCCAACCCGTCGCTCGAGTTACTCGGCGAGTTCACCGAGTTGCGCTATGCCGTTGAGCCCGAGGCCGCATCCCTGGCCGCACAGGCCGGTGACGAAGCGTTGATTGCCGAAATCGTTGAAGCGCTTGCGCGTATGCAGCGTGCCGAGACGGGACTCGAAGATCCGCTGGAGGCAGACATCGCCTTTCACCTGAGCATTCTTAATGCCAGTCAGAATCGTTTTTTTATGCACCTTGGCCGCATCACCGACACGACGCTACGCGTGAGCATCCGGTTCACGAATCGCCTGAAGGGTGTGCCGGCCGCAAACTATGACGATCACAAACGCATCTGCGATGCGATCGTCGCCGGGGATTCGGCGGCGGCAAGAAAAGAATCCGAAGTGCTGATCGGCGAAGCGCTCAACCTCATCAACAAAGCGCTGGCTGACCAGAAATAAAGCCGCCCTGGCTCTAGTCGACTACCACTCGGATATCGAACCGTCGTCGTGGCGCCAGATGGGGTTCTTCCAGTCCATGCCGGCTTTGGCCGCTTCGATGACGATGGCCTCGTCAATCTCTACGCCTAGACCCGGCTTCGGCAACGGCTTGATGTAGCCATCGGTGATCTTGAAGTCATCCTTGTTCACAACGTAGTCGAGGAATTCGGTCGAGCCGTTGTAATGAATGCCCATCGACTGTTCCTGGATGACCGCGTTGTAGGACACGAAGTCCACGGCCAGGCAGGACGCGAGGGCAATGGGACCGAGCGGACAGTGTGGAGCAAGACCGACGTCGGAGGCTTCAGCCATCGCGGCGATCTTTATGCACTCGGTGATG
>CAZFVT010000341.1:0-4331 GCA_964522355.1 uncultured Woeseiaceae bacterium
ATGGAACAGCTTATAGGCGGCGAGGTCCGCGACCTCGACCCGCAGCAGGTACTCAACCGAGCCGGTGACGTTGTGACATTCACGAACCGCCTTCGCTGATTCAAGCGCTCGTTCGAAGCTCCGCGCGGCCTTTCGCCCGTGTTCAGACAGACCTACGGTCACGAACACGGTAATGCCACGGCCCACCGCGCTGCGGTCGACGATCGCCCGGTAGCCGCGAATGACCCCGGCGTTCTCAAGCGACTGGACGCGCCGAAGGCAGGCCGATGGCGACAGGCCGACCTGCTCGGCGAGTCGGGTATTGCTGAGTCGTCCGTCCTTCTGCAAAGCTTGCAATATTTGATCGTCAATTCGGTCCATAGCGCAATTTTTGTTCGAAAAAGTCTGAATAATTTGATTATACGCTGCTTTGTTGCGGTCAGGCGAAATTACTATACCCGCCATCGATCCCGGATTCGGAGTAACCGACATGCCCATCCACGCACTCAGCGACTACGACGTCTGCCCTGAAAGAGGTTTCCTCGCACCCTTCGATGCCGCCCTCGTGCCGGCTGCGCCCGCGCTGGCCGATGCCCGTGCGATGGCGCGGTCCTTGCCGGCACGCCTCGTTGCCGGCCACATCCGTAATGACCTGGAACAACTGGGTGAGGTAGAGGCGGCCGACATCGCTGCGATTGACGATGACGCGACGCTCCGCTGTGCGCTGGTGGATTACAGTTTCATGGCCCAGGCCTACGTGTGGGGTGAAGAGCAGGCGCCCTCGAAACTCCCGTCCTGCATTGCTCGCCCGCTGTATCAGCTTGCAACTCGACTCGGTCAGCCGCCGATTCTCACCTACAGTCAGTACGTGCTCGACAACTGGACGCGGCTGGACAAAGAGGGCGCCGTCGATCTTGAGAACACCACGACGGTCCAGCCGTTCCTGGGCGGCGAGGACGAAGCCTGGTTTATCCTGATTCACGTCGCGATCGAAGCGCAGGCAGCCGGGCTGTTCAGTCGCGTGCCGACCGCGATCGAGGCCGCCGAAGCGGGTGATCGCCGCGCGCTGCTGCGATCCCTGTCAGGTATGACCGATGCCTGGGATCGGATGATTGCCATCTTTGATCGCATGCCTGACCGCTGTGACCCCTACATCTACTTCCAGCGGGTGCGTCCCTGGATTCACGGCTGGAAGGACAACCCGGCCCTGCCGAACGGCATCCTTTACGAAGGTGTGGATGCCTACGACGGCCAGCCGCAGGCGTTTCGCGGACAGACGGGATCGCAGTCGTCAATTGTTCCGCTGATGGACGCACTCCTTAGCGTCTCTCACGGGCACGACCCGCTGCGCGGATATCTCGATGAGCTGCATATCTATCGGCCCGTCGGGCATCGCCGATTCATCGACGATGTGCGAAGCGCGAGCCAGGTGCGTGAAGCTGTTCGCGAGCAGGCAGACGCGGAACTCACCGAAGCCTACAACGAGTGCCTCGACAAACTGACCCGTTTTCGCACGCGGCATCTCGAGTATGCGGCCAGCTACATTCACAAACAGTCTCGCGGCGCCGATGGCAACTCGACCGACGTTGGCACCGGCGGTACGCCGTTTATGAAGTACCTGAAGAAACATCGGGACGAGGCGAGGGCGCACCAGCTTTAGTGTGCGTAGCTCTGTGAGCTCACAAGTAGCCGGTGCATCGATCGCGCAGAAACCCGACCAGAAGCCTCAGCTCAATTTCCGGGCGTGCAGCCTTCAGCCTCGCCGACAATCCGATACTTTGGCCTAGCGTCCATTGGTGTGCGTCGCTCCCTGACCGAAACACATTCCCCGAGCTCGTGCCCCGATGGACTCATCGTGTACGCGAGAACGATACGGCCTGTTTCGAGCTGAACTTCGTAGACTCCCTTGCCGGGAGGAACGTCAACGGTTCCTGTGTTCCCTGCGTAGGCCTGATATCGCACCACGCCCCTCCAGTGCATGTAACCATCGTCATCCATTGGTCGCGAGGAGGCGAGCCAGTAAGCCGCCGCCAAAACCACCAGCAGAAAGATGATGAATGAAACCAGGCCCGGGTTTCCTCGATACTCAACCAAATACTTGCCCGTCAAATAGCTAACGAAGAGATCGCGGTGAATGAAGATTCGTCGCCAGTGATCATCATAGGCAATTTGAGATGGTCAAGTGCTAGTGATAAGCAGTCTGTGCCTAGGCATCGGCCTAGCTAGTATTTCTCGTCGCGCTCCGCGTCTCCGGCAAGTCGGATATCGTGAATGACGAAACGCCGGCCGGCCTGCTCCCGGGTGGCAAAAAGGATCAATCCGTCGATTTCCGCCAGGTTCATCTGTCGCGTTGCAGGTGCCTCACGTACGTTCTGAAAATCAATGCTTAATGTCTGCCGGCCCGGCTCAAGGTCAACGTGCAGGTTGAACCGGTCGTCAAATTCCTGGCTGGCCCGGTGGCTCCTGTCGTGTATGCGAACGCCTATGGGCAACGCGGACGATGCCGGGTTCTCCAATTCGATGACCAGTGCATCGTAGGCTCCCCAGTCAGGCCAGAGGTCGGTAAAGGCGATGCCGGGCCATTGCCCGTCACCGAGGATCACGACGGCAGACCTGTCGTTCGGCGCTGGCGCTTTGACGAGCTCTGCCGTTTGCAGGTGATACAGAAGTTCCGAGCTCCGCGAGCCGAAATCAATGAGGCTTGGCAATCTCTGGGAACGCTCGACGTACACGGCGGACACCGAAGCGAGAGGAACCAGGGGCAGCGCGATCGACAGCAAGCCAGCCAATACCAGCAACAAACGACGCTGACCGGGCTGGGCGAAACTCCGAGAGAGGCCAATTGCGATGCACAGGAATCCGACGGCACCGAGCAGGTCAGCGACGAAGTCTTTGAGCGATGCATCGCGAGGCGTCGGCACTTGGGCAATCTCGCTGAGCGCGGCGAGCACGGTCACCACGGCAAGAGTGGCCATGACCTTGTTTAGTTCGCTCCAGGCAACCGGCATCAGGAACAGAATGCCAACGGCGATGGCGCCGAAGACAGGGACGTGTAAAGAATCGTAGAACGTACGCAGCCATAGGCCGCCCGGCTGCGGCGTCACAAAATGAATAGCCAACAGTAGCGTCAACGCTACTGCGCCGATCAAAAGCCTGCGTACACTATCGCTCATAAACAAAATGTCAGCCGGTGCACGATCGGACTACATCGAAAGGCCCCGGGCAGCCTCCAGAAAACTGGCGCCCGGCGGAGAGATGCAGGGCGCGACGCCCCGATCGCATGAACTAGAACATCCCGTTGTCGTTCTTCGACGTCACCGGCACCACCTGCAGGACGTCCCAATGCTCGACGACCTTGCCGTCGTCATCGAAACGGAAGATGTCGATGCCGGCGTAGTCCTGGTCGCCGGGCCATTCCTGGTGGCAGTGGAGAACGACGTAGTTGTCTTCGGCGAAGGCGCGTTTGAAATGCACCTTCTTGCCCGGGTATTCGGCATTCATGCGCTCAAAATACTCGATGAATTCTTCCTTGCCGTCGCCGACGTCCGGGTTGTGTTGAATATAGTCGTCGCCCACGTACTTCTCGATGGCTTCGCGTGGTTTGCACTCGTTGAACATGAGGTCGTAGAACGCCTTGGCGTTTTCCTTGTTCTGTTCCTGCTGACTCATGGTGTTTCCTCGCTACTGTGCAGATTCAGGTGCCCCGGGCTCGCGTGACGGGCAAAGCCCGCAGTCTTCCTGTGCCCGATCGTCATGTATATTGAAGCCCGCCACAAGCACCGGGAGGGCAGCCGTGACTGAATACGAAGCTTATGACGCATTAATGTCGCTGGCGTCTGCCTCTTACACGCTGATCTTTGGCTATTTCAGCCTGGGCTTTGGCTTTCTCGTCATGAGTCATCTCGCTGCCAGCAAGCTGTCCGGTCAGCTCGTCGCGGTCGTCGTCAGTCTCTACACGATTGCATCGGCGGTCATCATTCTCAATTTCTATGCCCTGAACATTGATCTCGACAGCCTGTATATCTACATACTGGAGCGAAAAGCGAGCGGCGAGTACGACCTCGCCTGGTTCGGCATGAATCCCCCCTGGGTGCCGAAATCACTCACTGTCCTGCAGGTTACGCTGGGGGTCGGGGGGTACTTCGCATCCCTGTTCTTCTTTTTCCACAGCCGCAAGGCGGGCGCCGGTCACCCGCACGGACAGGATTCGTGATCATGAATTTCGATAAATCCATCCTCCGCATCTTTGAGGCCACTGCGAAGCCTGGCAAGGCGGCGGCGCTTAAACCGAAGTTTGCCAATACCTCTGTTTCCGTCGTCGAAGGTAAACCCGGCAATCTCGGGTTCTTCTT
>CAZFVT010000342.1:0-4302 GCA_964522355.1 uncultured Woeseiaceae bacterium
GCCTTAAGCTGTCGACGCGGCGCAGGATGGCGCGGACGCGCGCGACCAGCTCCAGCACGCTGAACGGCTTCGCCAGGTAGTCGTCGGCGCCGGTGTCGAGGCCCAGCACACGATCGAGCTCGGAGGATTTCGACGTCAGCATCATCACCGGCTGATAGCGATTCTCTCGGCGAATCGCCCGGCAGATTTGCAGCCCGTCCGGGCCGGGCAGGCGCAGATCGAGAATCACCAGTGACCATTGCTCGCCAAGCGCCAGTTCGAGTCCGCTGTGGCCATCGCTGGCGACGACGACTTCGTCACAGAGGTTCTCCAGGTGCAGAGCGACGAGCTCTGCGATGTCCGTCTCGTCTTCGACGAGCAGTATTCGTTTGTTCCGCACGCGGTCCGCCCCTTTGCCAGTCTCTGAGTCAAAATGGACCGGGAAACGACGACGTTTATCACCGTGACTCGGGTTGTTTGCCGAGACCAGCCTGAGTTCAAGCCTGCCATTCGAGCCGGAATGCCGCTCCGCTGGCGCCTTGTTTACATCTTTCATGCCCCTGCATGGTGCCGGCGAAAGTTCACAGAAGTGTCACGGGAGGCGTGTGGATCAATGACAAAAAGTAAACAAAACCGAGCGCTGCCGGTCCCACGAAGGGGCTTTCGTCGGCCAGAGCGGCGGAATCCGGTCTGAAACGTTTAATTTCTGACGTTTCGCACGGTAAATTGCGCAGCCTGCGTGTTTAAACTAGCGCCCTAGGACAGTAAGGGCATGGAAGAAGCGGTGAGAACTTTTGTTTTGATATCGGTCATGGCCTGCGGGGTCGTGGCTTGCAGCCAGGAACCTACGGCGCCAACAGATACCGTCGACAGTGCACCGGAGTCTGCTGCACTTGGCTCGGGCGTGTACTCCGACTACATGAACCCGGATATCGCGCCTGGCGATGATTTCTTTTCCTTCGTCAACGGCACCTGGCATGAAGAGATTGAGATGCCGGCCGACAAGTCGCGGTACGGTATCTTCGAGATCCTCGTCGAGGAGTCCCAGGAGAACGTGCGGACGATTATCGAGGAGTCTGCCGAGGGCGACTTCGCCGAAGGTTCGGTGGAACAGAAAGTCGGCGACCTGTACGCCTCTTATATGAATCTCGACGCTCGTAATGCGCTGGGCGTAAAACCGCTTGAGTCCGAGTTCGCAAAGATCGATGGCCTGACCTCGAAGGATGAACTTGCGATTTACTTCGCGGAGGCCAACAAGGTTGGCAACGACCTGCCGTTCCAGCTCCTGCAGTACGTCGATTTCCAGGACCCGAATTCCTACATGATGTACACGTGGCAGAGTGGAATCGGTCTGCCGGAACGTGAGTACTACCTTCAGGACGACGAGAAATCGGCTGAAATCCGTGCCAAGTATGTCGAGCACGTCGAGCGCATGCTCGAGCTTGCCGGCATCGAGAAACCGGGTGAGTCAGCCGCGATGATCATGTCGCTCGAGACCCGAATGGCCGAGCATCACATGCAGAAAGAGCTGCTGCGCGATCGCACGCTCATTTACAACAAGATTCCACTCGACGAGCTCGACGACATAATGCCGGGCTTTAACTGGGAGGGTTACATCGCCGAAGCTGGCGTTGGTGATATTGACGGCCTGGTTGTCACCCAGCTGGACTATATGAAGGCTATGAGCGCCATTCTTGAGGAGACCTCGCTCGACGACTGGAAGACCTACCTCAAGTGGCATACGCTCAGCTCCAATGCCTCGCGCCTCAGCGAAGCGATTGACCAGGAGAATTTCGACTTCTACTCGCGCACATTGAACGGCGTCGAGGCGCCTCAGCCGCTTTGGCGCCGTGGGGTAAACAACGTCAATGGCGTTCTTGGTGAAGCGGTCGGCCGAATCTACGTAGAGCGGCATTTCCCGCCGGCGGCCAAAGCGCGCATGGAAGAGCTGGTGCAGAACCTCATCGACGCCTACGAGGTCAGCATCCGCAGCCTGGACTGGATGGGTGAGGAAACGCGTGCGGCCGCCCTGGACAAGTTGTCCAAGTTCACCCCCAAGATCGGCTATCCGGATGAATGGCGCGACTATTCAAGCCTCGCGATCAGCGCAGATGACCTGTACGGTAATCTGCAGCGCGCCTCCGTTGCCGAATACGAGCGGCAGCTCGCAAGGCAGGGCGATGCCGTCGATCGCAGCGAATGGCAAATGACGCCGCAGACGGTCAATGCCTACTACAACCCGTCCTTGAACGAGATCGTATTTCCGGCAGCGATACTGCAACCGCCGTTTTTCGATCTCAATGCCGATGACGCCACGAACTATGGATCCATCGGCGCCATTATCGGGCACGAAATCGGCCACGGTTTCGATGATTCCGGATCCGCGTTCGACGGCGACGGTGTCTTGCGCAACTGGTGGACGATCGAAGATCGGGCGCGGTTCAAGGATCTGACCCAGGATCTCATCGCCCAGTACGACAGCTACAAGCCCTTTGATGATCTGAGTCTCAATGGGGAATTCACCCTTGGCGAGAACATCGGCGACCTTGGCGGTCTCGGAATCGCCGTTATCGCCTATGAGATGTCACTCGATGGCAAGGAAGCACCGGTCCTCGACGGCTACACGGGGCTGCAGCGGGTTTTTATCGGCTACGGACAATCCTGGCGCAGCAAGATTCGCGACGAGGCCCTGAGGACGCGAATTGCCACCGATCCGCACGCGCCGGCCCGGTACCGGGCTAACGGCGTCGTCCGCAACATCGACGCCTTTTACGAGGCGTTCGACGTCGGTCCGGATAACGCGCTCTACCTGTCGCCGGAGGAGCGGGTCAAGATCTGGTAGGCCTGCCGGTCTTTGTTGTCGCCGCAGTGCCGTAGCCACCGCCACCGGGGGTTTCGATACGCAGACGATCTCCGGCCTGCAATTCGACGCTCGCGGTGCCGGCCAGCTGCTCCTGGCGGCCGTCCCGGCGGATCACCGTGTTGACGCCGGTCTTGCCGTCCTCGCCGCCGGCCAGCCCGAACGGCGCTATCCGTCGGTGATTCGATAGCAGGGAGGCTTCAACCGAGTCGGTGAATTCGAGCGTCCTAATGACGCCATCGCCACCTCGCCAGCGGCCGGCGCCACCTGAACCGCGACGCACGCAAAAACTCTCGACCCTGACGGGAAGGTTCATCTCGAAGACTTCCGGGTCTGTGAGCCGAGAGTTTGTCATGTGTGTCTGCACGGCATCGGCACCGTCAAACCCGTCACCGGCGCCGGCGCCTCCGGCGATCGTCTCGTAGTACTGCACCCGGGAATTGCCGAAACTGAAGTTGTTCATCGTGCCCTGTGACGCGGCCAACGCGCCGAGCGCGCCATAGAGCGTGTCGGTTACGCACTGTGAGGTTTCAACATTGCCGGCAACGACCGCAGCGGGCGCTTGCGGGCTTAGCAGGCAACCGGCAGGGATGCGAATGGCCAGCGGCTCGAGGCAGCCTTCGTTCATCGGGATGGGTTCATCAATGAGGCTGCGAAAGACGTACAGCACTGCTGCACGAGCGACGGCCTCCGGGGCATTGAAGTTGCTCTTCGACTGCGGCGAGGTGCCGGCAAAGTCAATCGTCGCTTGGGCCGCTGCGGCGTCAACGGAGATCTGCACAGCGATAGTCTCGCCGGAATCCAGTTCGTAGCGGAAACTGCCGTCCGACAGTCGGCCGATGAGGCGCTGCACGCTGTCGCGGGCGTTGTCGCGGACAAAGCCCAGGTACCGTTCCACGGTCGCGGCACCGTAGCGGGCGATCGCCTTTTCCAGCTGACGAATGCCCTGCTGGTTTGCCGCGAGCTGCGCTTTCAGATCGGCGATATTCTGATCGACGTTGCGCGCTGGAAATTTCGCGGTTGCCAGAAGCTCGCGAGCAGCTTGCTCCTGGAGCACGCCCTCACGCACCAGAAACTCATTGTCGATGAGCACGCCTTCTTCGTCGATGTGGCGACTGTCGGCTGGCATTGAGCCGGGAGAAATGCCGCCGATGTCGGCGTGATGGGCGCGCGAGGCCAGGTAGAACCGGGGTGTCTCGCCGTCGCGGAACCACGGCGTTACCACGGTGACGTCGGGAAGGTGAGTGCCGCCGTTGTAGGGGGAGTTCTGCATAACCGAATCGCCCGGCTTAAGGTCTGCGCCACAGGCGCGAATCACGCTGCGTACGCTTTCGCCCATGGACCCGAGGTGCACCGGCATATGCGGTGCGTTCGAGACGAGGCGGCCGGCGCTGTCGAAGAGGGCGCAGGAGAAGTCGAGGCGCTCGCGGATGTTGACGGAGACGGCCGTATTCTGCAGAACG
>CAZFVT010000343.1:0-4294 GCA_964522355.1 uncultured Woeseiaceae bacterium
AACGTCAAACTGCGCGGCGTTGGCGCTGGAGGCCATGGCCAGGGTGGCGCCAGCGGCCACCGCCAGAAGTTGGTTTCTCATGGGGATGCTCTCCGTCGGAATCATTGAAAAAGACCCCGGCAGTGTTGCGAGCAAAGCTCACGGAGATATCACGAGAAGCTAACGATTGGTTACGGCTTTGCTGCTATTTCGATACCAGCCGGCCTATCGCCTCTGTCTTGACGAAATCGACCGCTGCCGCCAGCTCGTCGAGCCCGGCACCCGGATGCCCGGTCGCGACCTCATCGAAGACGACCCGAGAGCCGTCACCGTCAGCGCTGATCGTGATGGTCCAGACCGTATAGGCGCCGGTTTCCTGCAGCGGACCGAAAGGGGCGTTCATGCGTAACAGCACGCCGTCCTGGACCAGCATGACCACCCCGTGTGCGATGGACCCGCCGGCCCAGCGCTCGAGCCACAATCCCCCGGCCACTGGATCGAGACTCAGGTTGGCGGCGTCGCCGGAATAGGTGTGCTCCGGATGCCACCACGCTGCGGGCTCGATCAGGCGCGCCCAGAGTTCATCCGGACGCCGGCTGTCGGTCGCTTCATGCCGCAGGACGAAATGGCTGTCGGAGGCTTCGAGAACTTCCGCTTGCGCGGACGCGCAAAACGACAGCATGGCGACAATGGCACACACGGGGCAGAGCAGGGCATTCCTCATACAGGTCTCCGTCACCGGCCTCCTGCCGATCAGGTCATCCCCCGGGCTTCCTTGATCCGGTCATAGGCTTTGTTGATTTCGCGAGAGCGCTCCTCGGCGACCGCGCGCATGCTTTCCGGCAGGCCCCGCGCCGCGAGCTTGTCCGGGTGATTCTCGCTGATGAGACGTCGATACGCGCGCTTGACCTCCGCATCCTCGGCGCTGGGGCTGACGCCCAGCGCCAGGTATGCGGCATTCAGATCATGACTGGAGGCGGCGCGGGGCTGGCCGCCCGTGTAGCCGGATTGCTGACCGCCGCTTCGCAGCAAGGCTTCGAACTGCTCGAGGTCCTTCTCGGTCAGCCCGAGGCGCTGAATCACGCGCAGCAGCATCGCGCGCTCGTCCGGGTGGATAACGCCGTCGGCGGCAATGGCCATGGCCTGGAACTGCAGGAAGATCTGCTGGAACGGCGGTCGCGCTCCGCCCGCGGCCTTGAAGCGATCGGCGGCATCTTCGACGTCGAAGCCGGCCTGCTTGCCGCGGTTGAAGGCAGCTTTGGCCCGATCCCGGAGGGTTCCTGAGAGCCTGAGCGTGTCGAAAATACGCTCCACGGTTTGAATTTCGTCGCGAGTCACCACGCCATCGGCTTTGCACAGGGCGCCCATGATCTCGAACATCGGATCGATAAAGCGGGTCTGCGCATCCTGGACACGATTGAAGATGGCCTTGCGCAGCACGGGTGTCAGGAAGTAGCCGGCGGCGCCGCCCAGGAAGAGCCCCGTCCAACCGCCAAAGAGTACGCCAGCGAGGGCGCCAATAACGACAAGCATGGCCGGAGTCTAGCAGGGGTTGAACGTCATGCGGACTCCTTCACGGCATAAAAAAACCCCGCACCAGGGCGGGGCTTTTCCGGGTCGCACAGGAGAGAAAAACCCGGCGTTTCGAGCGTCGGATCGCCTATTTTGGCGCGCGCATCTCAACCGAACCGTTGAAGGTCGCGCCTTCGTCGATTGATATGCTCGGGGCCACGAGGTTGCCCTCGACCTCCCCACCACTACGCAGCTTGATGCTCTCTGTCGCGTGCAGGTCGCCCTTGACGTTGCCTTCGACGAAGATGCACGTCGCCTGGACGTCCGCAATCACACGGCCATTCGGCATTACCGTCAGGCTGGCTTTGTCCTGCTTGATAGAGCCTTCAACGGTGCCTTCGATGACCAGGTCTTCCGAGACCGTCAGTTCACCTTTGAAGTACAGCGTCCTGCCGACGACAGAAGTGCCCTCGGAGTTTGCTGCCTGCGTGAACGAGGCGTCCTGGGTGGCCGGAGCACTCGGTGCGGCTGAGGCGGTCGGCGACGCCTGAGGGGACGGCGCCGGCGCGTCGCGCAGGTTCACAATCTGGGAGTCCGTCATGGAGGCATCATCCTCCACGTCGAGCGTTTTCATGGTTTGGGTGTCACCCGCTTCGTTTCGTCTAAACATAGTAGTCAGGCCACGCTAGCGTTGGATTTGTCGTCGGGATTCGGCTTCGCATCGGCGTCATTGGCCGACTGTGCGTTCTGCTGCTGCGAGCCGTCTGGTTTCGCTTCGGCTTTCTTGCCGGCCGGTTTTTCCTGGCGCTGTGCCTTCGGGGCTTCCGCCTTGGCAGCCTCCTTCTCCGACATGTCGATGCTGCCGTTGAACTTGGCGGCCTCATGCAGGGAAACGGAGGGGCTGAAAATGTTGCCCGAGATGTTGGCACCTTCTTTAACGACGACCGCTTTGCGTCCCTTCAGGTCGCCTTTCACAGAGCCGTGAACCTCGATGTACTTGGCTTCGACTTCCGCGTAGATTTTTCCGCTCTTGCCGACTTTGAGGTTTGAGGAGTGCTTGATCGAGCCTTCGATTTTTCCGTGGACCAGGAGGTCCTCTTCGGCTTTCAACTCGCCCTTGAATTTGAGCGTTGGTCCGAGAATGGACGAGCTGTGCTCTTTTCCATTGTCGTAGGGATTCTGCATGGCTTGTCTCCTTGCGCCTGCTGCGCATCGCATCTCGTTTAGGCTCGGCCGAGTATGGCCCGGCGAATCGGCAAATGACGCGACGGCGGTCACGAAATGGCAACACCCGCCGGAGGCTCGACGTCTTCGCTAACCTGTCGCGATTCGGCGACTGTGACCGGACTCGCTTCAGGTCGGCCTCTCCGCTTACCATTGGCGCCCGTTCCCTCGTAAGGCGTTTGCCATGAATCAGGATCTCGTCGTCAGCCGGACCGATCTCCACGACCTTAAGCTTGTCGATGGCGGCGATCCCGCACCGCTCGCTGCGGGCCAGGTGCGCATGAAGGTTGACAGGTTTGCCATAACCGCGAACAACATCACCTACGGCGTGTTCGGTGACGCACTCAGCTACTGGTCATTCTTTCCGGCCGAAGACGGCTACGGCCGCATTCCGGTGTGGGGCTTCGCCGACGTCATCGAGTCCGCCTGCGACGGCGTGGCCGTGGGTGATCGCTTGTATGGCTACTGGCCGATGTCTGACGAACTCGTCGTCGAGCCGGTCAACGTATCGCCGCGCGGATTTTCCGATGGCATAGCCAATCGCGCCGAGCTGCCACCGGTTTACAACAATTACTCGCTGACGAGCGGCGACCCGATGTATCGCAGGGAGCTCGAAGCAGAGCACATGCTCCTGTTTCCGCTGTTCTCCACATCGTTCCTGCTGTGGGATTTCGTGGTCGACAATGATCGTTTCGGCGGCACGAACATGCTGATAACGAGCGCGTCCAGCAAGACCGCCATCGGCACCGCGAGGCTGTTTCACGAGTATCCCGTCGACGGCGTCACGACGATCGGTCTGACCTCGGCGGGCAACGTCGAATTTGTCAGGTCGCTTGGCATCTACGACACGGTTCTTAGCTACGAAGAAATCGAGGCGATCCCGGCCGGGCCGACCGTGCTGCTCGATTTTTCCGGCGGCGCAGAGCTTCGCTTCGGCATTCACAGCCAGCTGGGCGCCGATCTGAAGTACTCCTGCGCGATTGGCGCGACCCATTGGGACGCCGGCGGCGGTATAGACACGCGGGGCAAGTCTTTGCCGGGCCCGAAGCCCGAGATGTTTTTCGCGCCCGCCCAGATCCGCAAACGGTTCAAGGAGTGGGGGCCGGAAAAGTTCGGTGAACGGATGGCAAAGAACTGGTTTGCCTTCGTCGAGTACAGCCGCGACTGGATGACGGTCGAGACGGTCTCCGGCCTGGAGGCCGCCGGCGGGGTGATTCGCCGCTTTCTCGATCGCGAAACGTCGCCAAAGACCGGCTACATCGTCGACGTTGCGGCCGGTTCGGCCGACTAGGCGCTAAACGGGGGCGGGCGGTGCCGGTCACACCGCCGTAATCAGGTACACTCCGCCCCTTGTCCGGGGGTAGACCGAAAGGGGCGCGCATGGCGTCAGCCGCTACGCACGAAAGTTTCTCAACTCGCATCGGCTTCCTGCTGGCCGCCATTGGCGCTGCCGTGGGTCTCGGCAACCTCTGGAAGTTTCCCTACATGCTCGGCAGCAATGGCGGTGCGGCGTTTGTTCTCGTCTATCTCGTTGCCATTGCCCTGATCGCAACGCCGGTGATGGTCGGCGAGATGATGA
>CAZFVT010000344.1:0-4294 GCA_964522355.1 uncultured Woeseiaceae bacterium
ACCTGAAGACCGAGGTCGACCTCGAGACGGGTAACGTTGCCATCTCGGATTCCTGAGGCTGAGACGATGGATCCGAGACTGCTTCGATACTACAACCGTGAACTACAGCATGTTCGCGAGATGGGCGCCGAGTTTGCCAAGGAGTTCCCGAAGATCGCCGGGCGGCTGGGGATTGAGAGCACCGAGGTCGCCGATCCCTACGTCGAAAGACTGCTTGAAGGCTTTGCCTTCCTGGCGGCCCGCATCCAGCTCAAGATGGACGCCGAGTTCCCTACTTTCACGCAAAACCTAATGGAACTCGTCTACCCGGACTACTTGGCGCCGTTGCCGGCAATGGCCGTCGTGCAGTTCGAACCCGTTATGGATGAAGGAGCGCTGGCCGAAGGCCTGGTCGTACCTCGAGGGACTGGCCTCCGAACCGTGACTGGCAAGGGTGAGCGCACTTCCTGCGAGTTTCGCTCTGCCCAGGACGTGACATTCTGGCCTATCGAGGTCACTGGAGCGTCCTACTATGGTTCAGCTGGAGCGCTGGCGACGATTGACGTTGAGCACCTCGACGGTGTTCGCGCGGGCATTCGCATACAGCTCCGCACGGCTGGTGACCTCGCCTTCAAAGACCTTTCTCTCAAGGAGCTATGCTTCTTCCTGCGGGGCACGGGCCAGTTGAGCTACCGGCTTTACGAGCAGGTCGTCGGCAACGCACGCGCGGTCGTTGTCAGGCCCAAGGGTAAGAACCGTAGCTGGCAGGACTACCTCGCTGGTGACACGATTCGCGCTGTCGGTTATCGCGATGACGAGGCTTTGCTGCCGCCGACGAGGCGGAGTTTTGAGGGCTATCGATTTCTGCGCGAGTACTTTGCGTTCCCGCAGCGTTTCCTGTTTGCCGAGTTTACCCAGCTGCAGGAATCGATCCGGAAGTGCGAAAGCAGCGAGATCGAGATCATCGTGCTTCTCGATCGAAAGGACGCGGAGCTCGAAAACGTCACGGATGCCTCGAGTTTCGCACTTAACTGCACGCCGATTATCAACCTGTTTCCGAAGCGCGCCGACAGGATTCACCTGAACGACCGGGATCACGAATACCACGTCGTTGCCGACCGTACCCGGCCGATGGATTTCGAAGTCTGGTCAATCACGGACGTGAAAGGTTTCGGTACCGGAACGGAGCCGGAACAAACCTTCTTCCCCTTCTACGCCAGCCACGACCAGACCGCTGCGGGCGAAAACGCGTTTTACACGGTCCGTCGCGACGCCCGCCGCCTATCGGCACGACAGCAAAAGCGCGGCAAACGTTCGAGCTACATAGGCAGTGAAACCTTCATTTCCATTGTCGACCCGGCCAATGCGCCTTATCGCAGCAACCTGCGCCAACTGGGCCTCGAGGTCATGTGCACCAACCGTGACTTGCCGCTGCATGTGCCCATCGGTCGCGGGCAAACCGATTTCACGCTCGACAGCGGTGCCCCTGTCCAGTCCATTAAGTGCGTCGCCGGGCCCTGCAAGCCGCGCGCCGGATTTGTAGGCGGCGACATTACCTGGCGGCTGATCAGTCATCTGTCGCTGAACTACCTGTCACTGGTTGATGGCGATGAATCGGAAGGCGCTCATGCCCTGCGCTCGATTCTGTCGCTGTATGCGGATGAGACCGACCAGGCCATGCAGAGGCAAATCGAAGGCGTTCGGTCCATCAGCGCGAGGCCGGTGACCGGTCGCCTGCCGAGCAGCGGCCCGATCGCTTTTGGCAGCGGCCTCGAAATAAAGCTGTTGTTCGACGAATCTGCCTACGAAGGTGTGGGCGTGTTCCTGTTGGGTGAAGTCCTGAGCGAATTCTTCGCCAGGTACGTTTCTATCAACTCCTTTACACAGACCGTGCTGCATTCGATGGAGCGCGGAGAGGTGAAGCGATGGCCGCCCCGAATCGGTCAAGTGCAGATGCTCTGAAGTTTCTGGCGGAGTTGGCAGACGAGCCCTATGGGCACGACTTCTTCCAGACGCTTCGCCGGCTCGAGAGCCTCCACCCGGACAAGCCGCTGTTCGGGACCGCGGCGCGACCGTCTGACGAGCCGATACGACTTGGCCAGGAGCCAACCCTGGCTTTTGCGCCTTCAGCCATTGCCGATTTCATCCCCGGCGGCGGTAACAAACCGCATCGTCTGCAAAGCTACTTTTTTGGCCTGTTCGGGCCCAATGCGCCGCTACCACTGCACCTGACGGAGTACGCTCGGGAACGAGAGCGCCAGGAAGATGACCCGACGCTTCGCTCTTTCGCGGACATGTTCCATCACCGCCTGCTGATGCTGTTTTATCGGGCCTGGGCCAACGCCCGTCCCGCTATCGGCCTCGACCGACAATCGCCGCGGCGCATAGATACTTACGTGGGTAGCACTTTCGGGCTTGGCAGCCCGGAGATGCGTAATCGTGATTCTGTACACGACCACGCCAAACTTCACCTTGCCGGTCGATTCGCCCTTCAGTCAAAGCCGGCCGAAGGCCTGCTGGCTATCCTGGAGGAGTTTGAAGAGCAGGAATTCTCTTGCGAGGAGTTCGTCGGAGAGTGGGCCCAGCTTGCACGCGAAGACTGGCCGGCGCTCGGGGTGGCTGGCTCCGGTTGCGTGCTGGGCCAGGACGCTGTTTTGGGACGCTCCGTCTGGAACTGCCAGCACAAGTTCCGGCTCGCCTGCGGCCCCCTGGGGCTCGATGAGTTGAAGCGCTTTTTGCCCGAGCAGCCGAGCCTCAATCGACTTCGCGATCTCGTCCGAGGTTACGTTGGCCTGGTGATGGACTGGGACCTGAACCTGGTACTGGCTGCCAGCGAAGTGCCTGGAACGACGCTCGGCAAAACGGGCGAGCTCGGCTGGACCAGCTGGCTGGGTGAACGCCGCGATCCGTCCGACGCCAGGGACGTGTTGATCCGACCCAATGCGGCGGTAGGGCAGGCATAAACAACCAATAACAATAAATAACAAGATAAAGCGAGAGGAGGGCCGTCATGGCCGAGATAAGTCGCACAGCGTTGTTTGGAAAACTTAATACCGTTGGATACAAGTCCATCGAGGCCGCGACGGTTTTCTGCAAGATGCGGGGTAATGCCTACGTCGAACTCGTACACTGGATTCACCAGATTCTGCAGCTGCAGGACTCGGATCTTCATCGTATCGTCAAGCAGTTCAACATCGATCCGTCGAGACTGGCCGCCGACATCACGGAAAGCCTCGATCGGCTTCCGCGCGGCTCGACGAGCATCTCGGACCTTTCCGCTCACGTCGAGGAAGCGGTCGAGCGCGGCTGGGTTCTCGCCACGCTCATGTTCGGTGAGTCGCAGGTACGTACCGGCTACCTGATCGCCGGCATTATTCAAACCCGCGGGCTGAAGAACGCGCTGCTCGGCATCTCCAGGGAATTCGAGAACATCAAGTTCGAAACGCTGACCGACAAGTTTGACGAGGTTTGCGGTGGCAGTCCCGAAGACACCATGCAGGCGCGGGATGGTTTCCAGGCTGGCGGAGGTGCTTCCCCGGGAGAAGCCAGCGGCGCGATGGCTCCGGCGCAGATGGGTAATAAGGAGGCCCTGTCGCAATTTACGGTCGACCTCACCGCTGAGGCGCGGGAGGGATCAATGGACCCGATCATCGGTCGCGACGAAGAGATTCGTCAGATCGTCGACATCCTGATGCGGCGGCGGCAAAACAACCCGATCCTTACCGGTGAGGCCGGCGTCGGCAAGACGGCGGTCGTTGAAGCGTTTGCCCAACGCATTGTTCGTGGCGACGTGCCGCCACCCCTGCAGAACGTTGAGCTGAGGTCCCTGGACGTTGGCTTGTTGCAGGCCGGCGCCAGCATGAAAGGCGAGTTCGAGAACCGGCTGAAACAGGTCATCGAAGAAGTCCAGTCTTCGGAGACGCCGATCATTCTCTTTATCGACGAGGCGCACACCCTGGTCGGTGCCGGCGGCGCTGCCGGTACCGGAGATGCGGCGAACCTGTTGAAGCCGGCGCTGGCGCGGGGCACGCTGCGGACCGTTGCGGCAACCACCTGGGCAGAATACAAAAAGCATATCGAAAAGGACCCGGCGCTGACTCGCCGATTCCAGCTCGTGCAGGTCGACGAGCCGTCCGAGGACAAGGGTGTGCTCATGATGCGCGCTATATCGGGCAAGATGGCCGACCACCACAACGTGCAGATTCTCGATGAGGGCATCGACGCATCGGTTCGACTGTCCAGTCGCTACATTCCTGCGCGGCAGCTGCCTGACAAATCGGTGAGCCTGCTCGACACGGCCTGCGCGCGGGTCGCC
>CAZFVT010000345.1:0-4257 GCA_964522355.1 uncultured Woeseiaceae bacterium
CCTGAGACGGTGCAGATTATCGACCAGCGCCGACTGCCCCACGAACTGGTCATCACGGATCTGACCAGCTGTGACGATGGCATCGTCGCGATTGCCGACATGCTGGTCCGCGGCGCTCCGCTGATTGGCGCAACGGCAGCCTGGAGCCTTTACCTGGCGGCGATAAACGCCGGCGAAGGCGGGCGAATTGCGGCAGTCAGAAGCGCCGCGGAACCGGTGCTCGCCTCGCGGCCGACGGCGGTCAATCTTCGCTGGGCGGTGGACCGGATACTGGCACTGCTGCCGGACTGCGAGGAATCCACGGTCGTTGAGCGATTGCGCGTCGAGGCACAGGCCATCTGCGATGAAGACGTCGAGATTTCGCGACGCATAGGCGAACACGGCATGCGGCTGATCGCCGACATCTCGCGCGCCAAAAACGGTGCGCCGGTCAACATCCTGACGCACTGTAACGCGGGTGCGCTGGCTACGATCAACTGGGGCACGGCGACCGCGCCGATTTACCAGGCGCATCGCAACGGCATTGCCGTGCACGTCTGGGTGGACGAAACGCGGCCGCGCAGCCAGGGGTCCCAGCTCACCGCTTGGGAACTCGCCGAGAACGGTGTGCCGCATACCCTCATCGTCGACAATGCCGGCGGTCACCTGATGCAGCACGGCGACGTCGACCTTTGTATTGTCGGTACCGACCGCACGACTCGCGCCGGCGACGTTGCCAACAAAATCGGCACTTATCTGAAGGCGCTGGCCGCCCACGACAACGGCGTCCCGTTCTATGTGGCCCTGCCCTCGACAACCATCGACTGGGACATACATGACGGGGTGGCAGAGATACCAATTGAGGAACGCTCACCGAGCGAGGTATCCCATGTGACCGGGAGAGCCGGTGACGAGGTGGTCACAGTCAATACCGTTGCCTCGGACACCGACATCAGCAATTTCGCCTTCGACGTGACACCCGCTCGTCTGGTCAGCGGGCTGATCACCGAAGCCGGGATTTGCCCGGCCAGCGAAGCCGGACTCAGCGCGCTGTTCCCGGAGCAGGCATCGCGGGAAAAAGCGTAGTCCGACGTCCGCGAATGATCGACGAGGGCTATACAAAGTTTGACGTCGACTGGCAGCGTGCCCCTGGCGTTGAGGGCCCGGCGATTCGTGAGCTGGATAAGTGGCGTCGGCTGCTGTTTGATGCCGGCCTCGTTGGTCACGATGCCGATCTGGACGTCGGCTATGGAAACCTGAGCATTCGCGATTCCGACGGGTTTCTTATCAGCGGTACACAGACCGGGCATCTCGAGACCACCGGCCCGGAACACTACGCCCGAGTGACCGCAGTGGACGCCAATCGCAACCGCGTCAGCTGCATTGGCCCGGTGCAGGCATCATCAGAATCGATGACTCACGCCGCTATCTATGCCGCCGCGCCGTGGGTCAAAGCCGTCGTCCATGCGCATGACCTGGCACTCTGGGACGCATCCCTGGACCAGATCCCGACAACCTCACGGGAGATCGCCTACGGCACGCCGGCTATGGCAATGGAGCTCGAGAGGCTGGTCGTCGAGACCGACTTCCCAACGCTCGGCATAGCCGCGATGGGCGGCCACGAAGCCGGATTGATAGCCGTTGGCGAGAACCTTGAGGAAGCCGCGAACAGGATGCTCGCGTTCGCGGAACGCCGCTAGGGGTTAGCCCGCAGCGGGCTTCTTGCTGTCGGCAAGAATCGGTTCGAGCCGAAAACGATAGGTGCGGCAGGTGCGCGCCGTCGAAAACAATTCATCCGGGCCCAGGGGCTCAAAGCTCGAATCCTTCATGGCGCGCAGTGCCGGCCGGCGAAAGATTCGATGGGTGTAGCTCTGCACCTTGGCGCTCTTGACCCGCCCGTCGATATCGATGCGAAAGCAGATCGTGGCATCGCCTTCGATGCGATCTCGCCGGGCAATCTTCGGATAGGTCGGAAACGCGGTTTTCGCCGGCGTTCGATCCGACGAGGAATCAATGAAGTGCGCGGTACGGGAAACGACCTGCTGGTCGTCGGCCAGGGCGACAGAGACCGTCAACCCCAGGATGGCGCCGAGCGCGATGCTTTTAGCGCTGCTGATCATTTTGGTTCTCGCCCTGGCGGTCATCCACTTCTACCTCCGGCGCCACCGGGTAAACGGCATCCATGTACATGGCTCGCGCCACTTTCAGGGTGTGGGCACCGGGCCTCAGGGCCTCGCCCTTGGCCAGGTCGCGTTCCGCTTTCTCGTACTGCTTGATCTTGATGTAGACGACGGCGCGATTGTTATAGGCGCGCCAGTTCTCATCATTCCGGGCCAGCAGCAAGTCGCAGTAACCCAGCGCGGCCTGAAACTGCTCAAGAAGGATGTAGCCGGCGCAGAGATTCGATAGCGCCGCTTCGTGTTCGCGTTCGCCCACCGCCTGTTCGAGACCTGCAAGCGTCAGCCGGACACCGACTTCGGCGTCACCCGCCATAAGCGCCTGCGCGCCGTCACTCAACGGCACGTTGGTCGGTCCGATGACCGTCTTTGCATTCGCATCGGACTCGAAGGGACGCGTGCCCTGGGCGGCCGCCAGGGACGGCAGCAGCAGCACAACGATGAATGCAGCAAGAGTGCGCATGGTCTGAATCCTCACCATAAAACTCGGGTATTTCAAGTGTCCCTAGCTCAGAAACAGCGCGCTGCGGCGGGTCAATCGCCGTGAACAGCCTTCGCACTCCCCCCGGGCGTGACAGCTATGGTTATTGACCCGCGGGATCGCAAAAAATTCCCGATCTGTCTCGCAGAATCGGCCTCTTTCGACAGCCCCCTGGCAAGGGCCACAGAAACGCCAGTTCGGGCGGGAGAGCCGATCGGATCTCGGCCGCTAAATGCGACTCATTACCAGCGCGGACCGCTATTCGTCGATCTCTACGCGCCCCTGGACGTCGCGATAATCGACGCCGCCACTGCCGTCGCTAACGACGACGAAATCGGCGGCGATCTCGCTTACCGTGATGCTGCCGGAACCGTCGTCCACCTGCACACTGCCTGCAACCCGCTCGATTCGAATAGAGCCGGACCCATCGACGACGTTGACATCGCCGCCGGCGACAACGACCTCGATGCCGCCGGAGCCATCCTCTATCACAACGTCGGAACCGGCGTCCGTCACCAGGATCGAGCCGGAACCATCATCAATCGTCAGCGGTCCGCCGACACCCGAGATCTCGGCGTCCCCGGAACCGTCATCGATGACGACAGCCAGCGCAAGGGGCACGATCACGTCGAGCTCAACAGAAAGATCATTGCCCCAGCCGAAAAAGCCGTTTTCCGTCACGCTCGTGAGATCAGCCGCGTTGCCGCTTCTTTGCAGCGAGAACTCCACCCTGCGCTCGATTCGCTCGACCGCTTCTTCGGCCGTCGCGCCGGGCACGGTGATCGTTGCCTTGGCGACAATCCGGTCTGCCGCCGGATCGCCCGTTACCCGCATCGGCCCGGACCCGGTAACGATGTTCAGGGAATCGATGCCATCGACATCGAGGCTCAGATCGCGCACTTCGACGTGGTCAGCCGCATAGACCAGCGTGCTGGAGAGTAACAGAACAAGAATCAGACCGCGCATGGCTCCTCCCAGGTGACGGACACCGTTTGCCCATGTGTTGATTTTTTGATGCCGCGCGCAGGCATTTGGTTGCAGAAGGCGAGAAACAACGTCCGGACGGGCTCAGCGTCGCTCAGCGGATTCCAGCCATTGATCGAGCTCGGCCCGTGCCAGCCAGCGACCGCGAACCAGGGTGCCGTGCACTCGAGCCGTATTGCTGATGTCCGCCAGCGGGTTGTCGTCCAGCAGAACCAGGTCGGCCTGCTGGCCAACCGCAATCGTGCCTCGTTCATCCGCGTCAGCGAAAAATCTGGCCGGATTTACCGTTCCGGTCTGAAGCGCTTGAAATGGCGAAAGTCCCGCAGCCACGAGCAGTTCGAGTTCCCGGTGCAGCGCAAAGCCCGGCACGTTGAAGCGCTGCGGCGAATCGGACCCCAGCAGCAATCCTGCACCGGCCTCCTGCAGCGCCGCTACCAGCTGCCGTCGAAGCTCGATCGCCCGATCTGCAACGGGCCGGTCGAAACCCGGGTCAGCCAGCAGTTCTGTCTTGAATCCGATCCACTCCTCTGACGTCGCCGGCGAAACGTAGCGCATCTCCGGCCAGTCAGCGATGCGTTCCGGCGACTCGACGTTCACGGTGTGCTCGAACAATGCCTGGGCGGTAACGTTCCAGGC
>CAZFVT010000346.1:0-4256 GCA_964522355.1 uncultured Woeseiaceae bacterium
AGCGCCGTGCGCCGGCCGGAGATCTGCTCCGGGATGAGCCGTTGAGCCGCTACACGTCCTGGCGCGTTGGCGGGCCGGCCGATGTCCTTTACAAACCGGCGAGTCTCGAAGACCTGGCGGCGTACCTCAGCGAACTGCCGGCGGACGAGCCGCTCTTCTGGCTCGGCCTTGGCAGCAACCTGCTGGTTCGCGACGGCGGCATTCGCGGCGTCGTTATCGCCGGAGCGCGTTTGTTTGATCAGCTCGAGGACCTGGGTGACCACCGCGTACGGGTCGGCACGAGCGTGCCCTGCACGCGCCTTTCGAAGCAGTGCATCCGCTGGGGTTACGGCCCCTCCGAGTTCTTCGCCGGCATCCCCGGAAGCGTTGGCGGTGCGCTGGCGATGAACGCCGGTGCGCACGGGGGCGAAACCTGGGAACGCGTCGAAAGCGTCCGGACCCTGAGCCGCAGCGGCGAGGTTAGGGAGCGATCACGCGAAGATTTCGAGGTGGGCTACCGCAGCGTGAAGGGGCCTGCCGACGAGTGGTTTGTCGAGGCCACACTTCGGTTCGACCCGGCGGTGACCCCGAGTATGGAAGAGCAAAAAGCCATGCTGGCGCGTCGTCGCGACACCCAGCCGCTCGGGCTGCCGAGCTGTGGGTCCGTGTTTCGAAATCCGCCCGGCGATCACGCGGCAAGGCTCATCGAAGCGGCCGGTCTCAAGGGTTACCGGATCGGCGGCGCCGAGGTGTCGCCCAAGCACGCCAATTTCGTGATTAACGCCGGCGATGCAACGGCCGCCGATATCGAGGCGCTTATCGACCACGTGCAGGCGACCGTCAGTCGCGTGCATGGCGTTGACCTTGTCCACGAAGTTCGCATGGTCGGGGAGGCCGGATCATGACGAACGGCCGTGAGCTGCAGGACGTGCGCGTGACGGAAGCTAAAGACTTCGGCCGCGTTGCCGTCATGTTCGGTGGCGGCTCCAGCGAGCGCGACGTGTCCCTGCGCTCCGGTCAGGCGGTGCTCGAGGCGCTGCTGCGTCGCGACGTCGACGCCGTCGCCTGGGACCCGGCGGAACGTTCATTGACGGAGTTTGCCAGCGCCGGTTTTGACCGCGTCTGGAACGCGCTGCACGGGCCCGGCGGCGAGGATGGTCGCATACAGGGTGCGCTGGAATGGATCGGCGTACCGTATTCGGGCAGCGGCGTCATGGCATCGGCCCTGGCAATGGACAAGCTGCGCAGCAAGAAACTGTTCGCGGCAGCCGGAATACCGACGCCGGCCTATCGCATCGTCCGCAGCCTCGCCGATGCCAGGTCGGCTGCCGAAGAGCTCGGCTACCCGTTGGTTTTCAAGCCGCTGCAGCAGGGCTCGAGCATCGGCATGAGCAAAGTGTTCGAGCCGGACGAGCTCGAACCTGCCCTCAAGCTTGCGCTCGAATACGGCAACACGGCGCTTGCTGAAACCTGCGTCGTCGGCGATGAAATCACCGTCTCGATTCTCCAGGGCATGGCCTTGCCCAGCGTATGTATCGAAACCCCGCGCGTGTTCTACGACTACCGCGCCAAGTACGAATCAAACACCACGGAGTATCGCTGTCCCGGTAGCGACGACCCGGAACGAGAAGCGCTGTATGCCTCGCTGGCGCTCCGGGCATTCGATGAGCTTGGCTGCTCCGGTTGGGGTCGGGTCGATTTCATGCACGCCGACGATCAGGAACCGCTGGTTCTTGAAGTGAACACCGTCCCGGGAATGACCGAACAAAGCCTCGTGCCGCGTGCCGCCTTTGCTGCCGGGATCAGTTTCGATGAGCTTTGCTGGCGGGTCCTGGAATCGAGCATGCGAGTCGACTCCGAGACAACGACTGCGAAGGGGAGGCGATATGGCTCGTAAGCAGGCCAGGCGCCGGAAAGACCGCAAGCCTCGCGACTGGAGCAAGGCCGTAACCCTGGCTGCGCGTCTGATGAAGCTGTCCGTCGCGGTGGCGGTCGTCGCCTTGTCCTATCAGATCGGTCTGCGCCTCATCGATCAGCCCATTCGGGCGATCACGATTGACGGTCCGTTCCAGCGAGTCAGCGCGCTGCAAATTGAGGAGGCAATCGAAGTCGAACTCGACCAGGGATTCCTGAGCGCGAGCCTCGGGGACATCCGGTCGCGGGTTACCGAACTCGCCTGGATCGACCAGGCACGCGTCGCGCGGCGCTGGCCGGCGACGCTGGAAATACAGGTAACCGAGCAGGTCCCGGCCGCATGCTGGGGCGAACGTGGCCTTTTGAATACTCGCGGTGAGCTTTTCGTTACCGATGCGCGGCACGTGCCGGCCGAGCTGCCCCGGCTGAGCGGGCCTGATGGCCGCTCCTATGACGTTGCTCAAACCTACCTGGCTTTGCGCGACCAGCTTATTCCGATGGGTCTGGATCTTCGTCGCGTCAACCTCGACGCGCGCGGTGCCTGGGACATCACACTGCAGAACGGCGTCGAGATTCGACTCGGCCGAAGAGACGTCGATGAGCGCATAGACCTTTTCCTTGCCGTGGTTGCGGACCTGGTGTCGAGCCGGGAATCGGAAATCGAGTTTGTGGATATGCGCTACAGCAATGGGTTCACCATCGGCTGGGCAGACGCCGATGCAACCCCGGCCCCCGTTGTTGCCGGCAGCTCGAGCGGCGAGATGCTGGCCGGTACCGGGAGAATCAGTGAGGACAGCGGGCGTGAGTAAGCGCAGCGAAAAGAACTTCATCGTCGGCCTCGATATCGGCACCTCCAAGGTCGTAGCGATCGTCGGCGAAGTCGGCGAGGGCGGCGAGATCGAGGTCATTGGCATCGGTTCGCACCCGTCTCGCGGTCTCAAGAAAGGCGTCGTAGTCAACATCGAATCAACCGTGCATTCCATTCAGCGTGCCGTGGAAGAGGCCGAGTTGATGGCCGGCTGCGATATCCATTCGGTTTACGCCGGCATCGCCGGAAGCCACGTCCGCAGCCTCAACTCGCACGGCATAGTGGCGATTCGTGACAATGAAGTGAGCGGCGGCGACGTGGAGCGGGTGATTGATGCGGCCCGTGCCGTCGCCATTCCCGCCGATCAGAAGATCCTGCACATCCTGCCGCAGGAGTTTCTGATCGATAGCCAGGAAGGCATTCGCGAACCGATCGGCATGTCGGGGGTACGACTCGAGGCAAAGGTCCATATGGTCACCGGCGCCGAGAGCGCGGCACAGAACATCGTCAAGTGCGTGCAGCGCTGCGGGCTTGAGGTCGATGACATCGTGCTCGAGCAGCTGGCTTCGAGTTATTCGGTGTTAACCGAGGACGAGAAAGAACTGGGAGCCTGTCTCGTCGACATCGGCGGCGGCACGACGGACCTCGCCGTCTTTCTTGGCGGCGCCATCCAGCATACCGCCGTCATACCGATCGCCGGCGACCAGGTTACGAATGACATCGCCGTGTCGATGCGGACGCCGACTCAATACGCTGAAGAGATCAAGATCAAGTACGCCTGCGCGCTGTCGCAGCTGGCGAATCCGGACGAGACGATCGAGGTTCCCAGCGTCGGCGAGCGGCCGCCGCGGCGCCTGGCCCGTCAGACGCTGGCCGAAATTGTAGAGCCACGCTTCGAGGAACTGTTCGGCCTTATTCGCGATGAGCTTCGGCGCAGCGGTTTTGAAGAGCTGATCGCCGCCGGCGTCGTGATCACCGGTGGCAGCGCCAAGATGGAAGGCGCCGTGGAACTGGCCGAAGAGGTATTCCACATGCCGGTGCGACTGGGCGCGCCGCAGTACGTCGACGGTTTGTCGGACGTGGTCAGAAATCCTATTCACGCAACCGGCGTAGGGCTCTTGCTCTACGGCTACGAGAACACGCAGCGCCGGGATACGCGATCAACGCCAGTGTCGGGCAGCGTTGTGGATGTGTGGGAACGCATGAAGAGCTGGTTTCAGCAACAGTTTTAGCGGCCGCTCGCGCGGCAGCAGGGAAGTCACCCGCGGGTGAACGTTTGGGCAAGAAAGAGTGAGAGATCAAAAGATCTGAATGCTTGGAGGAGATTCAATGTTTGAGCTAATGGACGGGCACAGCCAAAGCGCTGTCATCAAGGTAATAGGCGTCGGTGGCGGCGGCGGGAACGCCGTTGCGCACATGGTTAACAGCGGCATCGAAGGCGTCGATTTCATCTGCGCCAACACCGACGCGCAGGCGCTGAATTCGGCGCGAGTCAGAACTGCGCTGCAGATCGGCTGCAACATCACGAAGGGACTGGGCGCCGGTGCCAATCCCG
>CAZFVT010000347.1:0-4253 GCA_964522355.1 uncultured Woeseiaceae bacterium
CGGCCGGCGCCGTTGCGTGTATCCTCGCCGCTCATGGAAACGTCGCATCCAACAGGCAGCCTGTCGCAATGACCGAGGTGTTGAGCGTGTTCTGGGGCCATGCCAAAGGCAGCATGCGCGACCTGACGCCCATTGTCGTGGTGATCGGCGCGTTCCAGTTCCTGGTGCTGCGGCAACCGCTGGATGGGGCGCTTGGCCTGTTGACAGGCGCGCTGCTGGTCGTCCTCGGACTGACGATCTTCATCTACGGCCTTGAGCTGGCGTTGTTTCCGATCGGCGAGTCGCTCGCCGTCGCGCTGGCGCAGAAAGGCAGCGCCTTCTGGCTGATCGCGTTCGCCTTTGCCTTAGGGTTCGGTACGACAATCGCCGAGCCCGCGCTGACGGCCGTTGCGGGTGAGGCCGCGGAGGTGGCGGCTGGCGCCGGCAGCATCGCCAACACGGAAGAAGCGCTCGACCGCTATACCCTCGGCTTGCGCCTGACGGTGGCGCTGTCGGTTGGTACGGCGCTGGTGATTGGCGTGCTGCGCATCATCTTTGCCTGGTCCCTGCCGCTGCTGATCACCGGCGGCTATGCCACGGTGATCGGCATGACGGCGATCGCGCCGCCGGAGATCGTCGGCATTGCCTATGATTCCGGCGGCATTACGACGTCGACGGTCACCGTGCCGCTGGTTGCCGCCCTGGGCGTCGGGCTTGCCTCGTCGCTGCGCGACCGCAACCCGATGACGGATGGCTTTGGACTGATCGCGCTGGCGTCCCTGACCCCGATGATCTTCGTGATGGCCTACGGAGGCATTGCCGCGTGGCTGTAATCGAATCGAGTCTCGGCACCCTGCTGACCACGTTCCTCGACGTGCTGCCGATCGTGCTGTTTATCTTCGGCTTCCAGGCGCTCGTTATTCGCAAGCCGCTGCCCAACCTGCCCGCCATCCTCGCCGGACTCGGGCTCACCGTGCTGGGTCTCGGCCTGTTCCTGATCGGTCTCGAGCTGGCGCTCTTCCCCGTGGGCCGACTGATGGCCGAGCAGCTCACGGCACCTTCGTTTCTCGGCGTGGATCTGAGCGCCGGTGCGCCACACTGGTCGGAATACCTCTGGGTCTACCTGTTCGCGGTGACCGTTGGCTTCGCCACCACCATCGCAGAGCCTTCCTTGCTGGCCGTCAGCATGAAGGCGAATGAAGTATCCGGTGGCGCCATCAGTATCTGGGGCCTGCGTGTCGCCGTGGCCCTAGGCGTTGCCGTCGGTGTGGGGCTCGGTTGCTACCGCATCGTGACCGGCCTGCCGCTGCAGTATTTCATCATGGCCGGCTACCTGGCCGTGGTCATTCAAACGTTCTGGGCGCCGAAACTTATCGTGCCGCTGGCCTACGATTCGGGCGGCGTCACGACCTCTACGGTGACCGTACCGCTCATTACCGCGCTGGGCCTTGGCCTGTCGGAGACTATCCCGGGCCGAAGCCCGTTGCTTGATGGTTTCGGACTTGTTGCCTTTGCCAGCCTGTTTCCCATCATCAGTGTCCTCGCGTACGCGCAGGCCACGGTGATTTACGATAACTACATCGACCGCAAGCAGGGCGATGGACCACAGAAGAACGCTTCTTCCGGGAGATAACCTGATGCGTTTCAAGTTACTACTGGTGTTCGTCGAGGACTCCAAGACAGAAGTCATCATCGAGGCCGCACGCGAAGCGGGCGCAACCGGCTGCACGATCATCAATCATGCCCGCGGCGAGGGCATCAAGGCGCACAAGAGCTTCTTCGGCATGACCCTGACTAGTCAGCGCGACGTGCTGCTGCTTCTGGTTGAGGAGCATCTGAGCCGGCATATCCTCGAACACATAGGAGAGGTGGGCGCGTTTGACGACGAGCCAGGTACCGGCCTCGCCGTGCAGATCAACGTGGAGGATGCCGTTGGCATTCTGCACCAGGCCGAAGAACTGGCAGACATCGTAGGGGATCAAATATGAGCCAGCAGCAATGGGTGCCGGTAAGGCAGGTGATGCGCGAGCACGTCGTTTTCGTGGACGGGAAAATCACCGTGCTCGACGCGCTCAAGATCATGAAGCGCGAGAAGGTTACGTCACTGATGGTCAACCGGCGTTCGGAAAAAGACGAGCACGGCATCCTGCTGTTCTCCGACATCGCAAAGCAGGTGATCGCCGAGAACCGGGCACCGGAGCGGGTTAATGTCTACGAAGTCATGACCAAGCCGGTGATCTCGGTGCGCCCGGACATGGACATACGCTATTGCGCGAGGCTATTCGGCCGCTTCGGCATCAGCCACGCGCCGGTGGTCGAGAACGATGAAGTGATCGGGGTCGTGAGCTACTACCTGCTGGTGCTGGAAGGTTTGCCGGACCTGGACTGAACACAATGGGAAGCTCAGCATCGTCGAGAAGACTGTCCGTGAACTTCAGGCACTGCCCGCCGTGCATCGCCGGGTTGCAGGGCACTCGACGCGTTGATCGACCTGGTGAAGAAGAGGCACCGATATGACCGTTCAGGACAGTCTGCGAGGCTCGGCGGTAACCCTGCGGCCGGCCGCGGATGGCGACTATGACGCAATCTCAGACATGGCCCGGGAGATTGTCGATGCCGGCGATGTCTTCGTGTTCGAAGACGTCCAGGACATCATCGACTACTGGCAGGCGCCGGCGGCCAGGGTTTATGTGGCCGAAGTGGACGGCAAGGTGCTCGGTACCTACGTGCTGAAGCCCAACCAGAAGGGCCGGGGCGCGCACGTTGCCAATGCCGGCTACATAGTGGCGACGGCGGCCCGCGGGCTGGGTCTTGGCAGGACGATGGGCGAGCACTCCATCGAACTTGCCCGATCGCTCGGTTACCGGGCCATGCAGTTCAACATGGTGATTGAAACCAACACCGGCGCCGTGCGGCTGTGGGAAAGCCTGGGATTTGAGACGACGGGGCGCCTGCCCGGCGCGTTCCGCCATCCCGAGCAGGGCTTCGTCGACGCCCTGGTCATGTATCGCCACCTCTAGCAGCCTGTTGAAAAACGTAGTTTTTCGGCAGGCTGCGACCGGTACAGGGATGTACCGCCATTTTCTATGGCTGCAAGCCATTGAAAATGGGAGCCAATAGGAAACCGCGTTTTCTATTGGCGACGTTGAAAAAGCCCATGGATGGTTTTTTCAACGGCCTACTAGCCCACTTCCGGTATTCACCCGCATCGCGATACCCGTAAACTGGCGGTCATGCCCAATTTCGACTTCAAACAGGTCATCAAACGCGTCAACCTGTATCCGCCCTATCTCGGCGCGGGCATCCGGGTACGCTCGCACAGCGATGACTTCACCCGGTTCGAGGTAGAGCTCCGCGCCAGGTGGTACAACCGCAACCTGTTTGGCACCCATTTCGGCGGCAGCCTCTACGCGATGTCCGATCCCTTTTTCGTCTTCATCATCGCCGCCAACTTCGGTCGGGACTACATCGTCTGGGACAAGTCCGCGTGTATTGATTTCCTGAAGCCCGGGAAGGGCACGATTCTAGGGGTGTTCGAGATCACTCAGGACAGGCTTGATGAGATTCGGCAGGAGGTCGACCGGCTCGGCAAAAACACTTACCACTTCGAGGCTGATCTCGTGAATGCCGACGGCGAAGACATTGCTCGCGTCAGCAAGGAGATCTACGTGCGAAAGAAGGCGGCCGCTTGAACGCGCCTCGACTAGCACTGTTGCTCGCCACTGCCGCGGCGCTGGCATCCTGCGCCCGGACCTCAGAGATAGCGGCTTTCAGCAGCGATGGCTGTTCGCTGTTTCCGGATCGCTCGCAGATCTCGGCCGCGGACTGGTGTGGCTGCTGTTACGAGCATGACCTTGCCTACTGGCAGGGCGGCGTCGAGAAGGATCGCGGAGCCGCGGACGCGGCACTGCGAGACTGTGTTGCGACCCGGACCGATAACCAGGCGCTCGCAGAGTCCATGTTCCTCGGCGTTCGGGCCGGCGGCAGCGCCTACTTTCCCACCTGGTATCGATGGGGTTACGGCTGGCCTTACGGTCGCGGTTACGAACCCCTGACCGACAATGAACGCGAGAGCGCGGCGAAGCGCCTGGCGGAGTACGAAGCGGCAGGCACACCGAACGTTTGCGCTTCCGTCAATGAGGTGGCGCTGTGGACTCCGCCACCGCGCTGATGTTTGCTCAGTGACCGACCAGAGTCTCGCCGCCGGTTTTGGCTGGCCTGGCCGCAGCCTGGTCGTCATCTTTGGTCTGCTGCCCGCGGGGCTGATCACGATC
>CAZFVT010000348.1:0-4246 GCA_964522355.1 uncultured Woeseiaceae bacterium
GACCACGGCACTGAGTAATGCGGTGACGAATTCAATTATTGGATATCGGGCAGAGATGGGCGTCTTGCAGGCGGCGCACTTTCCTCCAAGCACCAGGTAGCTGATAACCGGTATGTTCTGCATCGCGGTGATTTGCGCGCCGCAGCTCGGGCACCGGGAGCGCGGTGCGACAAGATCAAACCGGCCCTCCGGAAGGTCACTCGACTCTGTCGCGAGAATCTCAGCGGCCTCTTCACGCCATGCGCGTTCCATCATGACCGGCAGCCGGTAGATAACGACGTTAAGAAAGCTGCCGATCAGGAGGGCGATCACGAAGGCAAAGCCGATAAAGGCAACGGGAGATTGAGCGAGTAGTTCTGTCATTCAGTTCAGTCCCGATGTGCGATCTGGTTTTCCGTTGTCCGGGGTCAAAATGACAGCGGCGCCCTCGGGCGCCGCTGACCAGGATGCGTTTGCACGCAAATCCTCAGATAACCGAACCCATCTTGAAGATCGGCAGGTACATAGCGATTACGAGGCCGCCAACCAGGACGCCAAGGATGGCCATAATCATTGGCTCCAGGAGGCTGCTCAGGTTGTCAACGGCATTATCGACGTCCTCTTCGTAGAAGTCCGCGACTTTGGCCGACATCTCATCCAGCGATCCGGATTCTTCGCCGACGGCGATCATCTGGATCACCATGTTCGGGAACAGGTCGGTGTTCTCCATTGATTGCTGCAGGCGCTGACCCGTAGCAACCTCGTCCTTCATCTGCATCACGGCTTCTTCGTAGACGATATTGCCGGTAGCGCCGGCGACGGACTCGAGCGCCTCCACGAGCGGCACACCGGCTGCGAACATGGTCGAAAGCGTTCGTGCGTAACGCGCGATGGCTGCTTTTTCCACGATCGGACCGATGATGGGCATTTTCAGCGACATGCGGTCGAGAAACTGGTTGAGTGCCCGCGAGCGCTTCTTGAAGTAGAGAAACGTTGCGATGGCGCCACCGACCAGAATGCCGAGAATCCAGCCCTGTCCGCGCACGAATTCCGAGAGGTCGATAACCATTCGCGTGAAGGCGGGCAGGTCGGCACCAAAGCCTTTGAACAGGTCCTCAAAGGCCGGGATAACGAAGATCAGGAGAATCAGGGTCACGACCAGGGCAACGACCAATACCGCTGCCGGATAGGTCAGCGCCTTCTTGATCTTTTTCTTGATCGCCTCGGTCTTCTCTTTATAGGTCGCAATCTTGTCGAGCAGCGTTTCAAGTGCCCCCGCCTGCTCGCCGGATTCAACGAGGTTGACGAACAGGTCGTCGAAATACAGCGGGTGTTTGGCGAGACCCTCTGCCAGCGACGCGCCGCCTTCGACATCGGCCTTGATCGCCATAATCAGCTTCTGCATGCCCGGGTTTTCGTGCCCTGTGCCAACGATCTCGAAGGCCTGAACCAGCGGAATACCTGCCGTGAGCATTGTGGCGAGCTGGCGACTGAAAATCGCGATGTCGCCCGTGGTGATCTTCGAGGACTTGGCGAACAGGCTTTTGCCCTGTTTGCGAATTCGACTGGGTACGACGCCCTGGCGACGCAGGTCGGCACGCACGGCTTCCTCGCTGGCGGCCATACTCTTGCCCTTGATCTTCTTTCCCTGTCGATCAGTGCCTTCCCAAAGAAAGGGAATGGGCTGTACCGTAGTTGCTTCAGCCATAACTATTCTCGCGTTCGGATGGGACCGTTACTCGACGGTGACCCGGTTAACTTCATCCAGGCTCGTTACGCCTGATTTGACCTTGTTGAGACCTGCGCGCCGCAGGTCGACGACGCCTTCCTTGGCCGCCTGGTCTGCAATCTGAATGGCGTTGCCGCCTTCCATAATGATTCGGCCGGTCGCCTCGGATACCTCCAGTACCTGGAAGATGCCAACTCGGCCCTTGTAGCCTTCGTTGCAGGCCTTGCAGCCAACGGGGCCGAATACCTCGAGGCCGTCTGCAATATCTTCCTCGGTAAAGCCTTCCTGCAGCAGCGCTTCCTTTGGGATGTCCTTCGGTTCCTTGCAGGCATCGCAGAGTTTCCGCGCCAGGCGCTGGGCGATGATCAGGCTGACCGACGTCGCAATCGCGTAGGGTTTTACGCCCATGTCCACGAGGCGGGTCAAGGTCTTCGGTGCGTCATTGGTATGCAGGGTGGAGAGGACAAGGTGACCGGTTTGTGCGGCCTTGATGGCGATTTCCGCGGTCTCGAGATCTCGAATCTCACCAACCATGATGACGTCCGGATCCTGGCGCAGGAAAGCTTTAAGCGACGAGGCGAAGGTAAGGCCGACCTTTGGATTCACGTTGACCTGGTTGATGCCTGGCAGGTTGATTTCCGCCGGGTCTTCCGCCGTCGAAATGTTCCGGTCTTCTGTATTGAGGATGTTGAGACCCGTGTACAGTGAAACCGTCTTACCGGAACCCGTGGGCCCGGTCACCAGGATCATGCCGTAGGGCTTGTTCAGGTGCTTCAGGTAAAGTTCTTTCTGGTCTTCCTGGTAGCCCAGCGCATCAATGCCCAGCTTGGCGCTGCTCGGATCGAGGATACGGAGGACGATCTTTTCGCCGAAGAGCGTCGGGCAGGTGTTGACGCGGAAGTCGATGGCGCGGCTCTTCGACAGGCGCATCTTGATACGTCCGTCCTGCGGGATTCGCCGTTCGGCGATATCCATGCGCGACATGACCTTGATTCGGGCACAGACCTTGTTCGCCAGCGCTACCGGCGGCGTTGCCACTTCCGACAGCACGCCGTCCAGGCGTGTGCGCACGCGGAACATTTTCTCGTAGGGCTCGAAGTGGATGTCCGAAGCGCCACGTTTGATGGCGTCCAGCAAAACCTTGTTAACGAAGCGTACGACCGGTGCATCTTCTACGTCGCTGCTGTCGATGTCCTCCGGCTCGTCCTCGCCGCCGTCAACATCCAGGTTTTCCAGGTCGAGATCGCCATCGTCCAGCGACGACATCGACGTATCGACGGCTTCCAGCGCCTTGTTGATGCGCTCTTCGAGCTCCGCCTGCTCGACGACCACCGGGTCGACTTTGAGGCTGGTCTGAAACTTGATCTCGTCGATCGCCTGCAGGTTGGTCGGGTCGGAGATGGCGAGATACAGACGCTGACCGCGTTTCACCAGCGGCAGAACGCGGTGCTTGCTGAGTAGTTTCTGGTCAACGGCACGAATGCAGTCGAGATCGATCTCGACGGCGCCCAGGTCGAGCAGCGGAACGCCAAATTCGTGTGACGCGGCGATAGCAATCGCGCGCGAATCCGCGAGTTCGTTGTCTACCAGGTAGGGAACCAGGCCAACCTTTGCCTCGCGGGCGCTGTCCTGTGCTTCGACAATCGCGTCTTCAGTGATTAGCCCGTCCTGTACCAGACGTCGCGGCAAGCCTGAAAGAGTCGATTGCGATGCAGTTACGGCCATGAGAGTTGACTTGGTTTAGGTGCCAGTTTCGGGGGTCTGCGAATGATCCAGTCTCCCCGATCTTCAACTGCGGTTCAACCAGATTATGTGCGGTTGTTCACAGTTAAGAGGAATTTATTCCAAGCGTGAAATCATGTGGCTTTTCAGCTTGTTGTGAGCGTCGAGAGCACACTTGTAACGGCCGGATATGTGCCGGAAAAGATAGGCCGTTATTCGCGGCAGGGGGAGGGCAGATAGCGGGGATCGATCGTCGGATCCTCATGCACCGCGCCGTTGAGCAGCAGGCTGCCCGGAGGAAGATTTGCGTAGCCACACTGCCAGGCAACGCTGGTGCTGCTGGGTGACTCGTAGGGCGTGAGCGACAGTCGGCCACCTGCGATGGCCGCATGCACGTCTGGCCCGGTCATGAGTATGTCGATGCGTCCATTCACAACATTGACGCTGCCCACATAGCCACCCTGCGTGTCCGTAGCGTTCGGGCTCATGCCGGCGGCCGTTCGGTCAGCGGGCGCTGTGCCCGTTTGCAGATAGGCGTCGACGATTGGCACTTTCGCGCTGCCGGCCATGCTGAGCGCCTCGGCAATCTGTGCCCGTACCGTATAGGTCTGGTAGGCCGAGACTGCCAGCGAGGCCAGGATGCCAATGATCGCAACCACGATCATCAATTCGATGAGCGTGAAGCCTGCGCTGCTTTTTCTGTCAATTCTTGAACTCACTCGTTTCCCCAACACGAAACGCACTTTTCCACTACCCATTCTACTGTATCTGGTCCGGTACCTATTTCATCCCACGGCGAAGTGTGAGTTTCATCAC